>CAYFFE010000001.1:0-74457 GCA_964342265.1 uncultured Cellvibrionaceae bacterium
TTCGTGCGCCGGGTGCGACCACTGCTCCAACGCCTGGTGAATCACCACCATCTTGGCACCGATCGATTGAGTCAGCGTGTGGTTGGGGTATTGCTGGCGGAAACTCGACAGTTGCTGCTTGGCCTCGTCCCAACGCTCCAATTCCATCAAATAATTGCCGGCATCAAAGTGGGCGGTGCGGGCGATGTCGGAATCGGGCAGGGTGGCTTTAACGCGCAGTAACTGATTGACGGCTTCGTTTAAATCGCCCTGGGCGATGGCTTGCTCGCCACGTTTGTAAATACTGGCCGCCAAACGCTCGGTGACTTGGCTGCGGCGTTCGTCATCGGCGGGCAATAAATTTAAAACTTGCTGATAAGAGCGCTCGGCCTCGGCGTAGGTTTCACCGTTAAACTGACCTTGCGCGGCCACCAACCAAGCGGTGGTGAGCAGTTCGCCCTCCGGTTGTGGCTCCCAACGAGTCACTCGCAGGGCGGCTTCCACGGCGCGCTGGGGTTGGTCGGTGGCCAGCAGACTTTGAGCGGCTTTGGTCAGCACTTTAACTGCGCGCGGATCCTTGCCGTAAATATCGGAGAACAACAAACTGGTGTAAATGGCCTGATCTTGCCAATAGTAGCGCTCGTCTTCCAGCGTGGCATTGGCTAACAATTCTTCGGTGATGATGACCGCGTTGTAACCGGCTTCAGCGCCCAGAGTTTGATCGGGCAGCAGCTCGCGCAAACTGTACGCCACGCGCGAGTACTCGGAGTAAGCCGCTTCGGTTTGGCCGGCGGAGTAGAGCGCCTCGGCCAAAAGATAGGTGATTTGTGCGGTGTCTTTGTCTTCTGGGAAGGTTTGCACAAACTGGCGATAGCGATTGGCTGCCAGAAGATACTCTTGCTCCACGCGAGCGTCATCCACGGGCAGCTTGTCGGCTACCAGTTCTTCGTTGGGGTTGTCGATCAGGGCTTGCTGCCATTGCTGGGCGCGGGCGTGACGGTACTTGGCCAGCTCGGTGAGGTATTGGTGCAATGTGGGCAGCAGCGGTTTGCGCTCGTCTTCGGTTTTAGCGGCCCAGTAGCGACTGTTGATGCCGTAGAGTTCCACAAATTGCGCCTTGGACGGCACAATCAACTCGGGAAAACCGCCCACTTCGTAGACTTTAATCTTGGCGGCACTGAACTGCGGCGCGCGGTTATCCAGCGGGTGCAAATCCACAAAACGCTGGTAGGTATCGGCGCTGTCGTTAAAGCGTTGCTTGGACAAATACAGCTCGGCCAGATTGTCGTACAACAAATATTCGTAGTCGCGCTCGCCCAGTCGGCTGTAGGTGTCTTCGATGGTGGCTGCGCCATCGAGGTAGGAGAACGACAGGCTCATAACCCGCAACGTATCTTCGCATAGGGTTTTGTCCGAGCCGGTGAGCTCGTCAATGCTGGTGCCATCGCCCAAATACACATCGAGCAGGCGAGTGAAGGAATCTAGGGCGTCTTCGTAAATGCCGCGCTTAAACTGACTCCAGCCCAGCATGTACAGGCCGTTTTCGAAGAATTCTGAATCGGGTCCGGCCTCTACCACCGCAGCGTAGCGATCACTAGAGATGCGGTAATCCTCTTCGGTGAAGCTGCTTTCGGCGCGCCGAAAGTGGGCCTCGGCCAAAAACGGTGAATCGGGGAATTCTGCGGAGAGCTGCTCAAGTGTGGTGTGAGCTTCTTGGTTGCGACCGTCTAGGGCATAAGCTTTTGAGAGCTGATAAAGCAGCTCGTCGATGCCGGTGGCCACACCCGCCGGTTGCGCGCGCTGCAGTTCGATCAACTCCTGATACAGGTTGATGGCGTTGGAGAAAAAGGCTTCGTTGGTTTCGGCTTCGGCTAATCGCTCTTCGCTGCGCGCCATTTCAATGCCGGCCAGGCGAATTAAAATTTTGCGCCGGGTATCGGGGCTCTCGGCCACGGCCAGGGCTTCGCGGTAGTGCTGTTCGATGGTGCCCAGCGCTACTTTGGGGACGGTCAGGCTGGTGTCGGGCTGCCGCGCCGGTTGCACTTCGGTGAGTGTGGGGCCCGGGTCGACGGTATCCACCGACGAACAGGCGCTGAGTACGCCAATTACGCTGCTCAATACCAGGCGTTGCGGCATCTTTAAGGTCATGGCGTGGCGTCCCCCGGTGGTTCGTTGGCAAGGGGTTGTTCAACCGTCGATTCGCCGGCGGCTCCGGTCAGATGTTGGTCGTAGATTCGGGCAATGGCCAGGCGCGATTCGGCCAGGAAGAAGCTCACCCGCTGGCGTTGTAATTCCAACTCGGCCAGCATTTGCACGGTTAATTCTTCGGAGACGCTATTGAGGGTCGCTTGCAGGTGCGCCTGTTGCTGATCCAGGCGGGCTTGCATATTGGCCAAACGCTGGTTCATGGGGTCTAGATCCGGTGCCTCGGCCAGTGCTGTTTGCACGCGGTTCCAAATGTCTTGCAAGCGCTCCCGTTGCTTGTCGACCTCGCTCAGTTGGCTCTGCAATGCCCAGAGGTGCTCGTGGTAATTTTGGCTCTCTTGCCAATACAAAATACCGTGCAGCAATTTAGCCTTGGCGATTTGATCCGGGCGCAGCTCTTCGGGGTAGCGGGCGATTTTGGTTTTGATGGAGTGGGCGCGTTCGGCCAGATCCTGATTCTCACCCTTGGCCAGGGTTAGGTAGTTGGCATCGTCCTGCACCTGCTTGATGCGCTCGGCAATGCGTTGGCGGCGGCGATCGAGCCCGGCAATAATGCTCGGGTAGTCCAATTGCGAGACGGATCGGGCTTGATCGACGCGATTGATGGCGCGGGCGTCAGCCAGATCCTGGTAGTCGGCCATTTTAACTTGCCAGTTGTCGAGCAACTGCTTAAGAGCTTGTAACTCGCGCAGTTGCTGAATACGCGCCTGGAATTGGGTTTGGCCGACCAGCGTGTGCAAATAATTGATGACTTTATCGAACTGCGGGTTAGGCGTTTGCAGCCAACTGCTGTTGCGCTCGGCTTCTAAATCGAGCAATTGCAACAGCGGCGTGTCGTAGAGGGATTGCTCTGCCTCGCCAATGCGCGCCAGCTCCAACTCATAGGCGGTTTCGGCATCGCTGTAGGCCAGCAGCGCCTCGCCCGGGGCGTTCATTTGTTCGAACGCAAACGGTACGGCCAAGTGTGCTTCCTGCACCTCGGGGTACAAAAATTCTCGCCGCAATAACTCTTGCCAGGGCGACAGCGCTTGCAAATATTGCTCTTGATTAAACGCCGACCAACCACTGCCCAATAGGGCCTCGTTGGCGATCACGTCGGTTAGGCGCACTTGGTTGAGTGTGTTTTGTGCCTGCTCAAAATCTTTTATGGCAATGGCGGCGTAACCGGCGGCGGTGCGAGCGCGATCGCGCAGTGCCAATTGCAGCTCGGGCTCCGGGCTGTCTTCGGTTAACGGCTCTTCATAGACGGTGCGATAAAAAGCCAGCGACTGATCAAAATTGCCATCGCGACCCCAGGCCGCGGCTAGGTTGTAGCTTAAATAGCTGTGCCAGTGGCTCTTTTCGGGAAATTCCGCCAGCGCGGATTGGGCTTTGTCGAGTTTATTTTGGCGAATTAAAATGTTGATCGACAGCGCCTGAGCTTCTTCGCGCAGAGTGCGGTTTAGCTCCTTGAAATTGAGCTTGTCGATGGCACTTTGAGCTTGTTGCCAATGGCCTTGGTTGTAGGCGAGCTTGGCGAGATAAAACCAGGCGGTGTGGCGGACTTTTTTGGGGTGTGTTTCGCCCAGCAGTTGCTCAAACAGGCCGGTGGCGTTGTTGCGCATACCAAACGCCAAACTGATGCCGCCTTCGATGATCTCGGGGTTATCACCGTGACCGGTAATGCCGCCTTTTTGCTCGGCGACATACAACTCAGTGAGTGCCTGAAAGTAATCTTTCTGAAAGTAGTGGTACAGGGTTACACCGTAGCGCAGGTCGGCCACTTCCGTTTGCGGCTTGGCCGCCAAGGCCGACTGACCGGTGTTAGCCAGCAGGCAGCACAGGGCCAGCTGGGCACAGCGTTTGAGAACTACAGCAGCCATTCTTTGATTTCAAACACCGGTTGCAATTTGGCGGTGGAGTCTTTGATTTTTAATTCGTAGACCTTGCCGCTGGTTCCTTTATCAATGACGATTTCCGCTGCGCGTTTGTACTCGCGCTCATTGGGACCAATGCCAATAAAAAACGCCGTTAAAGTGTGTTCACCGGTTTTTAAATTGCCCAAATACAAGCGCTGCACGCCGCCGCGAAATAGCGCGTCGACTTGGTGATCGGTGTAGAGCTCACTGACAATCAGCTTGTCGTCCAATTGCACTTTAACCGAGTCCAACTGAAAGAACTCGCCCACATCCATCGACAAATACAGCGCCAATTGGCTGTTGGCTGGGTAGAGCAGTTCTTCTTCGAGGATGAATAAATCGCGGTTAAGTTCGAGCAATTCCTGTTTTAGGTCTTCGATTTCGTCGCTGATCGAGCCCTCGGGCTTGGTTGCTTTGGCCAGGGCCGGTGCGTCTGTTGAATCGGCGGCGCTGTCAGTTGGTTCGGTTGTGGCCGGCTCGGTGGTTTCGTCGCCGTTAAATTCGGCGCTGACGCCGGGGTTTTCTGCCGCTTCGCTGTCAGCTTCCGGGTCGGCCATGCTGGTTTCTTCTTGCAACGGGGCTTCGTCTTGCGCCATGGCTTCTGTTGGGGTAGCGGATTCTTGATCCGATTCGCTCATGGTTTCGGTGGGCGCATCGCTCAGGGTTGTTTTAGGATCGCTCAGGGCTGTCTCAGATTCGCTCAAGGCTGTTTCGGACTCGCTCAGGGCTGATTCAGGATCGCTCAAGGCTGTTTCAGGTTCGCTCAAGGCTGTTTCAGGTTCGCTCAAGGCTGTTTCAGCCACAGTCGTATCGTCAGTTTGTTCCGTGTTGGCTGAGCCCGAGGCTGTGTCGTCTTGGCCGAACAGTTGGGTACTGGCAGCCAGTAAGGTGGCACAGAGTACAGCCAGCAACCAAGGGTTAGCTCTGCCAGTGACGGGGAGTTGTCGTGCGGACATGAAACGGTCTTCTCCTGAGTTATCGCCTGCCACAGGTCCCAAAACCTCGGCAGTGCTTCCTTCATGCTTAGGCGGATACCTTCATTGGCGCGCCGTCTTTCAGCAAGGCGACAAAGTATAAGGGATGGCGAAAAAAGTTAGGTGCTAATAAGAGCACAATAAAGGTTATATTCTGCTAAAAATCTATCGCAATCGAAGCTTTTGTGATGAATTTCACCATCTATTAAATTACTGACGCCCTTATCTTTACAGCCGATTACTGTTCTGCCGGTGGCTGCAGTCCGCTGGAATATCGCACTTTACCTGCGCGGGTAATCACAATGGCTTCGTAACCGGGTAACTGATCGATCATGGCCAAGCCCGCTTCACTGCCCATAACAAACACAGCGGTCGACAGAGGATCGGTGGTAAAGCCCTCCGGCCCGATAACCGTTACGCTGATTAATTCGTGGCTGGACTTACCGGTTTTTGGGTTGATGATGTGATGCACCCGCTCGCCGTTGTCGTCGATAAAAAAGCGTTCGTAATCGCCGGAGGTGGAAATGGCTTCGTCCACTAAGGGTAGCTTAAGTACGCTCTGCCAGGTTTCGTCGGCGTTATTAGGGCGGGGGTTTTTAATGCCTACCACCCAAGGTTTGCCCAGGTTGTCGCCAAGCAAACGAGTATCGCCGCCGGCGTTGACACTGGCATGACGAACGCCGTGTTGGCGTAAAATCGCGGCGGCGCGATCCACGGCGTAGCCTTTGGCTAAGCCGCCCAAATCGATTTTAACGCCCGGATGGCTGAATTTAAGCTGCTGTTGGCTGGGGTTCCACTGCAGTCGGCCCACAGCGGGCAGTTGTTGCTCGATTTTCTTCTGATCGGGTTTAACCCCGGCGCGGTAGTCGTAAAGGTGGCCCACCGAGGCGTAGGTTATATCGAACGCGCCCTGGCTGATTTCGTTGACCCACATCGCTTTATCGAGCAAACGATTGAATTCTGGCGAGAGGGTTTGTGGGCTCTGGGCTGCGTTGCGATTTATTTGGCTGAGCGGGCTGGATTCGATGTAGGGGCTGTAGGTTTGATCAATGCGCTCCATTTCTTGGCGCACTTGGGCCAGTAATTTCTGCGCTTCGCCCTCATCGGGCCACCACAGGCGGGCACCCACGGTGGTGCCCATAATCGACCAATTTTGCTGGTACCACTCGGCACTGGCCGAGTTGGCGCGCAGCAGCAGGCCAAGCAGTGCAACTAGCGCGTAAAAAAACGGCGTGGGTAATGGCTTACTGCTGCCACTCAAAGCGATAGCCTTGCTCGGTTTGCTCGCCAATGGCACCCACGGTGTTGTCGACAATGGGTTTTAAGTTGGGATGAGCTGCCTCGCGCACGCCCACTTGGCCGTTTAACAAAAAGCCGTATTCATCGTTGGGCCGGGCCACCGGGTTGTAGTTGATGTCCAATTCGGCGAATACCGGGCCGCCCAAATCGACTACGTCCATATCTACGCCGCCGTTGTTATCGGATTTGAGATTGGCGCCAAAGCTGCCGACTTTTATCCAATCCTTGCCGTCGTGAAAGGCCCCGTCGCGCCAAGAGAAGTTGCCTTCTAACTGCTCGATACGCTCGCCCACCATCACGCCTTTGTTTACCATCAATGACACGTCGCCGTTGAGGCTGGTGGAAAACCACAAATCCAGCAGAGCGGCGGGAATATTCAGCGAGAAATCTTCCAACTGCACACGCTGATCCTGCGCACAGACGTAGCCGTTGGCGCTCTGGTTTTGAAAGGCAAAAGCCACTTCGGCACAAGGCTTTAGGGTAATCAGATTACTGACATCGATATCCCACTGAAAGCGACCCAAACTGTACACGTCTCGATCGACCGAAATGGTTGCACTGCCGGCACTGCCTTTCCACAGTGAGCCGCGTACTTCGGCAAGGCTCAATCCGGGTACGGCTTGAGTAAACGCGTAGGCGGCGAAGGAGGCCGGTACGCGCATGATGATCAGCACCAGAAACAAAATCACCAGGGCCAGCCAAACCCAGAAGTTTTTGAGAATGTTGTTAGTTAATAGCATGGTAACGGTTTCTATTTTGCCAAGCGCATACTGGCCGAAACTCGGCCGCTGACGCGCGTGGGGGTGATGGTCAATTCACGGGTGGTTAGCTGGTGCTCGGTTTCCATTTCGGCGAGCCAGGCGATGAGGTTGTTGTAGGGCACATCGTCTAAACGCAGTCGCACCTCGCCCTCGCGCACCGGCTGAAAACTGCCCAGGACCATGGCTCGGGCGCGCAGGCTGCGGTCGATTAACTCACTCAATGGCGTATCGCCACTGCGGCTCACACCAGCTCCGCCGGAGCGATATTCGGCCAATTCTAGGGCCATTTCTCTCACGGTGGCCAGTGTTTCGGCAGTGGCTTTGGTGCGATTGGCCTGCTCCACCACGGCTTTATTAGACGGCGCGATTAGCGCCCACCAGATAATGGCGACTCCCAGAGCCACACCACAGATTAACAGCGCCGTTTGATCGCGGCGGCTCAGGCTCATCCAGTAATTGATAGCCGCGTTCATTGGGCACTCCTTAAGCGCAGTCGAGCTTGAACGCCCTCGGCGACGCTGGAGGTGCCCAGCAATTCAGCCACAAGGCGTTGTTTTTCCAATTCGCCGCGCATCTGCTCGATTTGACGAAAATCCGAGGACTCCACGTTAAGGCGCATTTCGCCGTCGACAAAATGCAGGTTGCGCAGGCTTATTTCCTCGCTGTTGGCGATCACTGGGCTAACGGCGGCCATTAGGCCGATAACGCCGCCGTCACTGTCGCCAGAATCGGATTTAAATTCTTTAAGCTTGGTGGATAACTGCTGAACAGGATCGACCATTTGACCCTGCGGCACCACGCTGCGATAAGCCTTTTCGTAGGCGGCGATGTGATTTTTCTGCTGGGACTTGAGCTGCGACACGGCCACATAATTGCCCACCAAAAACAGCACCACCGAAACGCCGGCGACGATAGCCGCGGGTTTCCAAGCCTGCCACCAGCGCGCCAGTGGCAGCGATCGGCCCAAGCTTTGCTGACGCAAATTAAGGGCGGGCACCAGTTCTACCGACAAACTCAACCACTGGTCCCACTGGGCGCTGGTGGCGATTTCTTGCAGGCTTTCCGGTAGGTTTTCCTGCAGGGTTTGCAAGTCTTCGAAGCTCTCGCCAAAGAGTTTGATTTGCTGGGGGTGCTGTTCGGCGTCTAACTCAGAATTCAGTGCCAGCAGGCTGTCTTGCAGCAACTCCATGGGCACCGTAAAGGCCAGGTCGTGGCCATAACGCACTTCCACCGAATTATCGCCACCCAGCCAGCGCAGGCTCCATTGGTGCTCGTTGTAGGGCAGCAACAGTGGCAGTGGCAGGCACACGGCAACTTCTAAATTGAGGTTCTCGAATTGTTGCAACAACTCGGCTATCCACTCTCTAGGCGTGTAGGCAACACTGACCTGATCGCCGTGGATGGCGCCGTAGGCAAAGTGGAAATCGTCCACGTTACCGAGAATTTGTTCTTCCAGCTCATAGGGCATGAGCTTGGCCAGATGGCTGCGCTCGCCGGATTCGAAGTGCGCGGCCACCATAACGATTTCTGGGCTGGCCACCGCCAACCAGATTTCCGAGTGATAGTTGCTCTGGGCGGTGGCAAGCTCGGTGAGTGAACCCTGTTCGGGGGGCCCCAGCCAGTTGCCGTCTTCGATGCGACGCCAAATCAATACCGGAGCTTCTGGGCTCTGGCCTTCGACGGTGGCGTCGTAAATAACTATTAATCGGTTCATGATTGTTGCTTTTTATACTCGCAAAGTTTGGGCTTCAAGCCTTTGACTTGAAGGTTTTTACTGGGCTGGCGGCGGCAAGTGACGCAGTTTAACGCATTCGCCGGGCCAAATACGCCCTGTTGTATTTATTTTCCTGTGCGCCCACGACTGACGGGGCAATCCCGCTCCAGTTGGGCTTTTATTTGGTTAATGAGCCAGCATTTTATTGCTGTGTCATTGCTTTCCAGTTATCGACGCTAAAGCACAAAATCGCTGTGGCGCACCACTCGGGTTTGACCGCCGTCGCGATGTAAAAGCGTGAGCAAGCTGCGTCGCTGTCGGCCTACTTCCACCTGAGTGGAAAGCAAAAAATAATCGCTGCTCACGCTCAGCCCGTCCGGGTCGAATTCCCCTTGGCCCGATAAACTGGAGGGAATTTGTCCCTCCAAAAACTCGGGAATATCCAAGTAGGCGCCGGCGCGGTCGATAATAATTTGTTCGGCGTCGACCATGTCCAGCGGCGCTAGGTTGTCGTCGGTGTTCAGTGCCCGTATTAACGTCATGCTGGCGGTGTTCACATTCAAGCCGGCGTTGCCCTCGGGCAATGCGGTAATGTGCGGCGACAAAGCCACGTACAGTTCCGGTGTAATGCCCTTAACGTAGCGCAGCTCGGTAATGCTGATGATTGGCCCATCCGGCGGCGTAATGGGCGGATCAAAGCGCTGATAAAACAAGTTTTCCGCCCCGCCGAAACCAAACGGCGAGGTGTCGGGATCGATCCAGTCGACCACGGCCTCAAGGATGTCCACCGCCTCACTGAGACTCATCGGGTTTTCTTCATCGAGCAGTTGCAGCAGGCGAATAAACCGGCGCTGATCGGCAGTAAAGCGGCGCGGGTCGGTGGGGCTGAAGTTCTGCTGCTCGTTGCCTTCGGTGCTGACTTGCATGGCCAGCCGGTTGATGTCGAGCCGACTTTGCGCATCGACGATCTGGCCGATTAACGCGCCTTCGTCGAGCGGAAATTGCTGCTGTTGCGACCAGGGCTCCTCATAGGAGTCGATCATTTCGTTGTTGTCTGAGTCGTCTTCAAGATCCTGATCGAGAACAAATCGGGCCAAATCTTCACCGCCAAAGACGTACTCGCGCGCTTGGCTGCCGTGAAAGCGGCTTTCGGCGCGCAGCAGGCTGCGATCGTGACTCACCGCCAAGCCGATGGACAGGCTGACCACCAGCACGGAAATAATCAGCGCGGCGATCATTACCGCGCCGGATTGCCTGCGACCGCCCACGGCTAGCCACCTCCCAGCAAAAACAGGCGGGTAATTCGGCCAAATTCTTCGTGTTCGATTTCCACCTCAACAGCCACGGGCAGCTCTTCCGGGCCGCCGGGCTCGGGCCAACCGTCGGACCAGGGACCTTCGCGGTTATCGGCGTCCGGCGGTAAAAACCGAAACAACAATTCGGTAACGCCGGTTAATAGCGGCAGTTGCGTGGCGTCTTCTACGGCGGCGTCTTGGGTTTCGGGCCAGGTCTCGCGGTAGATGGTTTCATCTTCCAGGCGATAGCCCACTTGCAGCAGGGAGCTGCGCACCAAATTGGCGGGATTGGGTCGGCCACCGCGGACAAACTTGAGCAGATAGTCGTTGTCGCTTTCAGTACTAAAGCCCGCGGGTATGACCACGTTAAACAGTTGCGTATCGCGGTCGACCACATGGCGAAAATCGGTTTCCAGTAGGTACATGGCGCGGCTGATGTCGTCCACTTCGGCGAGCACTTCTTGGGTGACTTCCGAACCACTGATGGCCGTGGACAGCGTTTGGTAGGCCAGGGCGATCACCAAAATGCCAATGGCAAACGCCACCACCACCTCAATGAGTGTGAATCCCCCCTGTTTATTGGGTAATGTCGTCTTGGATCTCATAAATGAACCCGGACAGGTGGGAGATAGGGTTGTCGGCGGCTTCCTCGGCACTCAAGCCCACCGAAATATTAATGCGGCGAATTTCTTCAACTGGAGTTTCTTCGCCCACGGCCAGCCAGTGCCATTCGATGCCACTCAATTCCTCGGTGCCGGTTTGACGACCATTGAGGATGCGCTGAGTTAATTGGTAGTTGAGCCGATGGGTATTGAGCTGGTTGGTGGCAACCCAGTCGGCCAGGGTTTGCTCGCGAATCGAGGTCGCATTGTTAGCCTGAGTAATGATCAAGCTCATCATTGCCGGTAATGCCACGGCAATGATCACCAGGGCCACCATAACTTCCACCAGCGTAAAGCCGGTTTGGGTGCGCTTGTGGCGATTGTTGGTAATGTGCTTACTCATCAGCGTAATCCGGCCGCTCGTTCGTCCTGCTCGGAGCGCTCTCGCCAAACCACATAGCCCAGCTCGTTGATGTCCATGTGGATGCTTCGACTCTCGAAGTCGGTGACTTCGCGCGCGGCCTGGGCGTCTAACTCAAAAATTAAGGGGGCGGCCAGCGCTTCCCCCCCGCCGTAAAAAATAATCACCGGCAGTGGATCTTCGTATTCCAGCCACTGCCACAAATCCACGGGTTCTTCGTCGATTTGGATGGTCATATCAACGAAGCTTGGCGGCTCGATAGCGGGAATTTCGCTAATGGGCTGCCATTGACCGTCGCGCCAGCGATGCCAACCCAAGCGCCAATTCAAATCGGCCTCGTTTTCGTTGAGTGGCTCGGGCACTAAACCGATGTGCTCACCGCCGAACAGGGCCTGATCGGTACCAAAGCTCAATTGCGCGTAGGTGTCTTCGCCAAAATCTTGCAGCTCACCGGCGGCGTCGAACTGAGCCACATTGAGGCCAACCACACCCACCATCAAACCGATGATGAAAATGACTACCATCAACTCCAGTAAGGTGAAGCCGCGGTTTTGGTTGGCCTGGACTGTCATGATTATGCGTCTGGGTCATCCCAAACACTGATGTCGGCGTTGTCGCCTTCACCGCCGGGAACACCGTCGGCACCGTAGGTGAAAATATCGTACTGTTTGGTTTCACCGGGGCTCAGGTAAAGGTACTCGTTACCCCAAGGATCTTTGGGTGGCTTGCTGATGTAGCCGCCCTGGCGGTATTTGCGCGGTACTGGGTCGAGCGTGGGTTTTTCCCACAGAGCTGACAAACCCTGCTCGCTGCTCGGGTACACGTAGTTATCTAATCGGTAGGTTTGCAGTGCGGTTTCCAGGTTGCGGAAATCGGCGAAGGCTTTTTTCTTGTTGGCTTCTTCTAGGTTGCCGATCACGTTTGGTGCGACGATGCCCACCAATAGCCCCATGATGACCAATACCACCATAATCTCAATCAGTGAAAACCCGTTTTGTCGGTGTTGGAGTCTCATAATGTTTATCCCAATCGTATTCTTGCTCAATGTTGTTACTAACGCTTGCGTAGACTCAGCGACCCACCATTTGGTTCAGTTCAAAGATGGGTAAAAGAATGGCCATCATAATCAGGCCAATGGAGCCGCCCATGATCACCACAATGGCCGGCTCAAAAATGCCCATAGTGGTAGTCAATTTCATTTCCAGCTCGCGCTCTTGGTTAGTGGCGCAATGCTTGAGTTGTTTGTCGAGAGTGCCGTTGGCTTCGCCGCTGGCGGTCATTTGCACCAGCAACGGCGGGAACCAACCGGCCTGCTTGAGTGCTTTGTGCATGGAGCCGCCCTCTTGCACGGTGCGCGATACATCCGAGCAGGCGTGCTGCAGTTCGGTGTTGCCCAGTACCTGAGTGGCAATGCGCAGCGCCTGCAACAGGGGCACGCCACTTTCTACCAACAGGCTGAGCGTGCCCGCAAAGCGGGAGCTGTCGGCCAGCAAAATAACGTCTTTAACGATGGGTACCTTCAATACAAAACGGTGCCAGGCGCGTTTGCGCTCGGGGTGTTTGATTAACTGCTTGAAAGCGATCACCAGCGCCACGATGCTGAGCAAAATAAACAGCCCGTAATTGGATAGCACAAAACTGGCACCGATAAGAATTCGGGTAATCAGCGGCAGGGTGCGTTCGCTCTGCTCGAACATTTGCACCAGATCGGGCACCACAAACACCATCAAAATACCCACCACGCTGGCACTCACTACCAACAGCACCATGGGGTAGATCATGGCCATTTGCAGCTTGTTGGCGGTGTGTTGGTTGCGCTCGATGTACTCGGCAAGCTGCTCCAATACTTGGCCCAAATAGCCCGAGGATTCGCCGGCGCGCACCATCGAACGGTACATGGTATCGAAGCTTTTGGGGTGCTCGGAAAACGCCTGAGCCAGGGAGTGGCCCTCTAACACCCGGGAGCGGATGCTGAGCAAAATGGAGCGGGTGGAATCTTTGGTGGACTGCTTGGCGGCGGTGTTCAGCGACTCGTCCAAGGGCAGGCCGGATTGCAGCAGCGAGGCTAACTGGCGAGTTACCAGTGCTCGCTCTTTGGTGTTTAAGCTCGGTTTAAACAGTTTAGCCAGCGAAAAACCGCCCTTGCCCGCGCCTTTTTTGCCGGTGGCTTTGGGCTCGCGAGTGGTGGCAACCGTTAACGGCTTGAGCTGCTGACCGCGCAGCTGGCTGCGCACTTGGCGTTCGCTGTCGCCTTCGATAACGCCCTTAACGGTTTTGCCTTTGGTGTTGATTGCTGTGTAACTGAACGCTGCCATGACCTAAATCACCTTAAACTGCGGTTGTTACGCGCATGACTTCTTCAATGCTGGTTTCGCCCAGCAGCACCCGATCGCGACCGTGTTCGGTAATCGATTGGCTCTGCTTGCGGGCAGCGGCATCGAGTGCCTGCTCGCCCAAATCCTCGTGGATGCACTGGCGAATGTCGTTGTTGATGTCGACCCATTCGTAAATGGCGCTTCGGCCTCGGTATCCCTGATGGTGGCACTGATCACAGCCGTTAGCGCGATAAATTTCGGCGCTGGGATCTAGGCCTAAGTGGGTGCATTCGGCCGGAGTGGGGTGGCCCGGTTGCTTGCAGTGTGGGCACAGCAAACGCACCAAGCGCTGAGCCATAACCGCCGCCAAGGAAGACGAAAGCAAGAACGGCTCGACGCCCATATCCTGGAGGCGCGTTACCGCGCCGATGGCAGTGTTGGTGTGCAGGGTGGACATCACCAAGTGGCCCGTCAAACTGGCCTGCACGGCGATGGCGGCGGTTTCTTGGTCGCGAATCTCACCGATCATCACCACGTCCGGGTCCTGACGCAAAATAGCGCGCAGTCCGCGGGCAAAGCTCATATCGATCTTGGTATTCACCTGCGTCTGGCCGATACCGGGCAGCAAATATTCCACCGGATCTTCAATGGTAAGAATGTTGCGGCTGCGATCGTTAATGTGGCTGAGGCCGGCGTAGAGAGTGGTGGTTTTACCCGAACCGGTAGGCCCGGTCACCAAAATAATGCCGTGCGGTTTGGCCAGAGCACCGGAGAAGCCGTTGTGCACATGCTCGGGCATACGCAATTGCTTGAGCGTGAGCTGGCCGGCGGTGGTGTCGAGTAGACGCAACACCACGCGTTCGCCGTGGGCGGTGGGCGTGGTGGACAGACGAATGTCCAAGCCGTGACCGGCCAGTTTGACGGTAATACGACCGTCTTGCGGCAGGCGTTTTTCGGCGATATCGAGCTTGGCCATAACCTTTAAACGCGATACCAACAGCGGTGCTAACACCGCTTTGGGCGAGAGCATTTCGGTCAGTACTCCGTCGACGCGAAAGCGCACGGCAACCCGATCTTCGTAGGGCTCGATGTGAATATCGGAGGCTTTCTCGCGCACCGCTTGCGAGAGAATGGCGTTGATCAGTCGAATAACCGGTGCGTCGTCGTTGCCCGAGAGCAGCTCCTGGTCGTCGGATAACTCTTCGGCCAGCGAGCCTAAATCGATGTCGGTGCCCAGATCATCGGCGACCTCATCGGCGGCCTGTTGGGCCGAGCCACTGGCACCGTGGTACATCTCTTTGAGGTGGTGTTGAAAGTCTTCGTCGCTCACCGGCAGTGGCGTAAACGCGCTTTGTAAAAAGCGCTGTAATTCCAACATCAGTGCCAGTGACAGGCGACCGCGATAGAGCAGCTCGCCGTCTTTAAAGACCACGCCGTGCTGGCTGGCAAACTGGTAGGGAATCACATTGCCGGTGGCCGGCGGCGCTTCCTCGATTAGATCCTCACCTTGAGGCTCTAACAGTTCGATGTTGTCGAGTGCTTCACCGGCTGCTGTTTGACTTTCAGACATGTCAGATCTCTCTGGTGGCTCAGTTTCGAGCCTGGCATGTACTCAATCGATGATCTGCCCGGCTCAACCCTTCAAAATTCATTTACTCGGACTCAGTGTCGGCGTCCGCTGGTTTTTCTGATCGCTTGTTTCTGTTCTTTTTGGCTTGCTTGGCTTCGAAGTCTTCTAGAGCCTCGCGGTAGCCGGACAAATCGCGATCAGGCGAAATCGGCCACTCGGGTACGACCGGCAGCAGTTTCTTCTTCAACGACAAGCCCTGCTGTTCGCGTTTTTGCAACTGTTGCGCGCGGATGAATTTGTACTTCTCGGCGGTGGTGCCGGTTAGGGATTCATCGTCGCGAATCACTGTGGCACGAATAAAGACCAGCAAGTTGGTTTTGGTGACCTGATCGCGATTGGAGCGGAACAACCGGCCAAGGACGGGAACGCTACCCAACAGCGGTACTCTTGCTTGGAATGTTTGCACGTTGTCGCGCATCAAGCCGCCCAGCACCACAACTTGGCCGTCGGAAGCCAGTACTTGGGTGGTAATGGAGCGCTCGTTGGTAATAACGTCCGAGGCGCTGGTTTCACCCGTCAAACTGGACACTTCCTGTTCGATATCGAGAATAATTTTATCGCCTTCGTTAATTTGTGGCGTCACACGCAAAGTGATACCAACGTTTTGGCGCTCGATGGTTTGGAATGGGTTGTTGACGTTGCCTTCGGTACTGGTGAACGAGCCGGTAACAAACGGTACTTCCTGACCCACGGAGATTTCCGCTTCGTGGTTATCGGTGGTGAGAATGCTCGGCGTCGATAAAATGTTGGAATTGGTTTTTTCTTGCAGGGCGGTAATTAAGCCCACAAAGCCGCGCTCGTCTTGAAAGTCGCCTACACCCAACACGGTGCCAGAGACACTGCCAATAGCCGTGGCCAAATCTTCGAGCACATCGTCGTCGTCGGAGAAGATCGGCCCGGCGGCGCCACCAACACGACCCTGGTTAAAGGCGCCGAAACCGCCGTCTTGGTCGGCAAATAACCACTCGATGCCCAATTCTTTGCCGTCGACGTCTTCAATCTCGGCAATCACCGCTTCTACCAAGACTTGCGCGCGACGAATGTCCAGTCGCTCAACAACCTGTAGCAGAGAATCCAAGGTATCGCCCTCGGCGGTAATCAGTAGTGCGTTGGTGGATTCGTCGGCTTCTACGGAAGCCATGGCCGAACCCGGAGCGTTGTTGTTGGCCTGTTGACCGCCACCGCCTTCGATGGATTGCAGCAGGCGCATTAATACCTGGGCGACTTCAGTGGCGTTGGCGTATTCCAAATAGAGTACGCGCACGTTGCCGGTTTGCGCTTGCGGACGATCCAGGCGGGCCACCAAGCTGTGAATGCGGGCGCGCTGTAATTCATCGCCACTGACCAACAGTGAGTTAGTGCGGGTGTCGGCCACCAGTTTGGTGGTGCCCGTGTCTTTGCCCGCATCACCGGCCAACAGTTGCTCCAAAATGCGGATAGCCTCGGTGGCTGGGGCGTATTGCAGCTCGATAATTTCAGTATCGGCCACGGCCGCGCCGTCGATTTGATCGATGACTTTTTTCACCCGGGCGATGTTGGCCGAGGTATCGGAAATAACAATGGAGTTACTCGGATCGTAGGCGGCCATGTGGGCATGCTGAGCCACCAAAGGGCGCAATACCGGCAGTACTTTGGCCGCGGAAATATTGCGCAATACGATGACCTCGGTGATGTATTCGTCGTTGGTTACGTCGCTGTGATCACTGGTTACCGGAATGGGCGAGGAGCGCACGTCTTTGTTGGGTACTACGCGGGTCACACCGTTGCTTTCAAAGGCAGTAAAACCGTGGATCTCCAAAATAGACAACAACAGATTGTAGGCTTGCTCCTGAGACACAGCACCATTGGTAAATACCTGTACCTGGCCTTTTACTCGCGGATCGATAATCACGGTGCGATCGGTCATATTCGCAACAAAGCGAATTACTTCGACGATATCGGCATCGTTAAAATTAAGCTCTAGCTCCTCTGGTTGCTGGGCCTGGCTGTAAGCAGAAGCGGTGCCAAGCAACAGGGCCGCTAAAATTAATGCACGCACGATTTTCCTCACTATTGTGTGTCTAGCTCTATGTTCATCTGCAGCGACTGGCCATCGCGCAAAATTTCAATGGCGGCACTGGTGGCGGTACGCATTTCGCGATACACCTGAGTCACGCTGCCGGAGCTGGTCAGCGCGATGCCATTAATTTCGGTAACTATGTCGTTGGTTTGCAGGCCGAGTTCGGTAAACAGCTCCCGATCCCGTCCGGGCCGTATTTTGTAACCGACGATCGAACCGCCCTCGCGGGCAATACTGAATTTGATAACGTCGGATAGGGATGTGGGCCGACGGCTGATGGAGCGGGTATCGTCTTGATCATCGCCCTCTTCGTCGTATTGCGAAACGGCCCCTCGGCCTTGCTCAGCTTGGAATTGCTCGTACTCGCGAATGCGTTCGAGCTCGACTTCACTCAAGCCGGAGCGATTGCTGGAAAACGAGGCGCTGCTGCGTCGCGAGGAGGGCGAAAAAGACGAACGGCTGCGACTGGTCGAGCCGGTAATTTTGCTTTCATCAAACAGTTTTAGCGCTTCTCGGCGACCGGAGTTTTCGAGGATGACCTGATCGGCGTTGACTTGCAGCAATTTAACCCGCGAGCCGCCGGGCAGATCGTCGCCAACGCGATAGGTTTTTTCCTGGCGACCGTGGGCAATGATGGCTTCGGAGTTGGCGGGAATGCTGCTGCGAATGACGCCTTTTAAAGTAAGGTTGAGTGAGGTTACCACCTCGGCGGTGAGTGTTTCGGTTGGCGGTGGTGCTTCGGGTTCGGGCGCGTTGGTGTCGAGCGGGCCAAACAGCTCTGCCGCCAGCAGGGCTTCGGTATCGACGCTACTGCCGCCGCTGCTCTTAGTGGCAACCACTGTGTTGCGCGGCGTGGCGTTGGAGGCCTCGGGCAGAGCGGGGCTTGGCACGAGCAGCCAAAACAGGCGGGCTAGAGTGAAGCAAGACCACAGCAAAAACAGCAATATCAACAGGTTGCGCGCCACAGAGAACGCCTGAGGAGTCGCAAGCCGCTTTTGAAGTTGTGCGGTAACGTTGGTGATATTGAGTGGATAATTCATGAACGTTGCTGTTTATTGGTGTCTGCCTGAGCGGACTTTTGTGTTGCGGTTCAGATAGCTAATTTTACGATTGGTTCGATTGTAAAATCGCATCCATTGCAAAAAAGCGGTTAAAACCTCATTTAATAACCTTTGATTGCGCTCAGAGGTTCCATCGGTGCCCTTAGGCACAGTACCAAATCGCACACTAAGTGTTTGAATTGGTAAACATAATTCGGTGCTGCCCGATCCGCCGCCTAGCGTGGCTTAATTCACGGATGAATAAACCTGTACTTTTTTATACTGTAATTAATTATTAGGCCGAGGGCTTTAAAGAACTGGCTATATTACCCGAAAAGCCTCATTTTTCATCCATTTATTCTTTAAAAAACCATACCTTAGCGCAGAATTCTTAGGCCTGCCTTGAACTCAGGTAGGGGTGAAATTCTCAACTGAGCCACAAAATAATGTGATCTTGCATCGGGGGCGGCGATAATGGGACATTAATATTACAATTTGTGGAATTCAATTTGTTTCACCACCTGCCAATCCTTGCATCGATTGTGGGTAAAACGCATTGAAGTGCCACCCCTTTTAACCTGGCGATGATGCGTCAAACGCCGGGTTATCAAAGGTTAGGAAGAAAGCCATTTGGAACCAACCAACAGCAAAGAAGTAGGTATGCCAACAGTATTTGTACTCAAAAACCAGCAAACATTATTCTGGAATCGACAGGGGGAATGGGTCAGCGGAACCGAGGCATCAAGCTTGTTCCGCTCTCAGCACAAAGACGAGGCCATTAACGTGGTGTTTGAAATCAGCGCCCGCGATTACGCCCAGCGGGTGGAAATCGTTGCGGTAGAAACCACCGAAAAAGGCGTGCCGATCATTCCGCCAGAATGGATTGTTGAATGGCCAGAACCCCAGCCCGAACAAGCTCTGCAAGACGAAATTGCTGAATCCGTCGAGGATGGCGTTAGCCCAAGCGGTGAAGATATCGCTAGCCCAAGCGGCGCAGATGAGGCCAGCGCAGAGACCGGTATGGGGCAAGACCAGCCAATCGCCGGTGGAGAAACCGACGGTGGCGAAGTTGGCGAGTGCGCCGAGAGTGCAGAGTCATCGGCAGAGACTGAGAGCCGCCAATCGCTTGACTTTTTTCAGGAGGAAAGTGCGTAATCCGCACTCATTGGGTTCGCCAACCGAATCGGTGGCGGGTGTCGCGAATATTCGCGTTAAGTGTTTTTAAAAGGAGCCAGTGTGGCCGATCTCGCCAATTTGCTGGAAAGCTTAAGTCAGCCGGCTAACGCCCCTCTGTTGAGTGGCATTTTACGTGGGGTAGAAAAAGAGAGTTTGCGGGTTACCGCCAACGGCGGCTTGGCGCACACGCCGCATCCGCATGGGTTGGGTTCGGCGTTGACTCACAGCCAAATCACCACGGATTTCAGCGAAGCGTTGTTGGAATTCATCACTTCGCCGTCCCACCAAGTAGACGCCGTGTTGGATCAGCTCTGTGCGGTTCAGCAGTTTACCTATCAGCATTTGGGCGACGAGCATTTGTGGCCGGCCAGTATGCCGTGCTTGTTGGAAGACGACGAGTCGATTCCGGTGGCCCAGTACGGTTCGTCCAATGTGGGTAAGATGAAAACCATTTACCGGCTGGGGCTTGGCAAGCGCTATGGGCGCAAGATGCAAACCATCGCCGGCATTCACTACAACTTTTCTCTGCCCACGCCGTTTTGGGCGTTTTTGCACAACAACAGCGCCAGCACGCTGGACTTGCAGCAATTTCGCACCAATCGCTATTTCGACTTAATTCGCAACTTCCGTCGCTACTTTTGGCTGTTGCTGTATTTATTTGGTGCCTCGCCGGCGGTGTGCGGCTGTTTTATCGAGGGTAAAAAGCACCGCTTACAACCCTGGGATAAATCTGGCGGCACGTTTTATCACCCCCACGCCACCTCGTTGCGCATGGGTGATTTGGGCTACCAGAGCAACGCTCAGCACAGCTTGGTGGTGGATTACAATCACTTGGGCCACTATTTGCGGACCTTGTGTCAGGCCATTAACAAGCCCTACCCCGAATACAAAAAGATGGGCATTTTGGATGCCCAGGGCCAGCCGCACCAGCTCAACACTTCGCTGTTGCAAATCGAAAACGAGTTCTACAGTGCTATTCGACCCAAGCGCACCAGTCGCCCGGGCGAGACCGCGCTCACTGCGCTTTACTATCGCGGTGTGGAATACATCGAAGTGCGTTGTGTCGATCTCAACCCCTACGAGCCGTTGGGCATTGGCCGCGATCAGATGCTGTTTTTGGATATCTTTTTACTCTATTGCTGCCTATCGCCCAGCCCGCTCACCTACGAGCAGGAATACCGCGCGGTGCAAGAAAACCAGGAGCGCACGGTGTATCGCGGTCGCGATCCCGATCTTCAATTGATCGCCAACGGCCACGAGCGATCGCTCAACGACTGGGGCCGCGAATTGATGGACAAAATGGCACCCATGGCCGAATTGCTCGACAAAGCCTGTGGCGATCAGGGTTACATGGCGGCGTTGGATCAGTATCGAGCTCAGCTCAACGAGCCGGATCGTACCCTGTCGGGTCGCATTCTTAACGACATGCGTGACAAACAGCAGAGCTTTTTTGAGTTGACGATGGATTTGGCCAATAGTCACAGTGAGTTCTATCACCAGCGCGGCGTGAGTTCGGAAATTCAAACTCAGTTTAGCCAGTTGGCCGAGCAGTCCCTGGCTAAGCAGGCCGAGATTGAAGCTGGCGATCACCAAAGCTTTGACGACTACCTGCGCGATTACTACGAGCAGTACGATTTCTGCTCGCGCGCTCAGTTTTAACGACGGCAGTGAACTACCTAGCCCATTTGCTGTTGTCGGGCGATGAGCCCGAGCATCAAGTGGGTGGTTTGTTGGGGGATTTTGTTAAGGGTCGGCTACAGGGGCAATTGCCACTGGCGTTAGAGCAGGGTATTTGGCTACATCGCCAACTGGATGCTTACAGCGATCGTCACCCGCACTTTAAAGCGAGCCAAGCGCGATTGGGCAGTGACCATCGCCGTATTGCCGGTGTGCTGTTGGATTTGATGCTCGATCACTTTCTTGCCAAACATTGGGGCGATTTTCACGGTCAACCGCTGGAACATTACACGGCGCGATTTTATCAACGCATGGCCGCCATCAACGCGCCCTTGCCCGTCAACGCCAAACGCTGGCTCCGGTTCGCCGAGCCGGCGGATTTACTGGCTCAATACCAATACTTTGAGCAATTGCAGCCCATACTCGAACGCATGGACGCCCGCCGTCCTCGGTCGTTGGGGTTGGCCCGTGGCTTCGACGGATTGGCGGAGAACTACACGCTGCTTGAGGCCGACTTTTTTAATTTAATGCCCCTACTGCATGAGCGGGCTGGCGAATTGCTGCAACAGTTGCCCGAGAACTTTAGTACTGATGCGGCTAGCGCTGAACAATAAAGTTATCAAAATACAAATCCACCACGCCGCTTTCGCCTTCCTCGGCTTCCAAAACGGAATGCACTTCGGCCAAGGCTGCCTTGCGTAAAATTTCCTTGCCTTGCTGCGTGTTGATGGCCTCCTCGGTTTGTTTGCTCAGCAACAGCACCAGGTTATTGCGAATGTAGGGCAGATGATGGCGTACCTTATTGCCGGAGATGGTGTCTTTCACTCGCAGGGTAATATCGGCTTTAATGTAGCGCATGCGGCCTGGGCCGCCAAAATTAACAATAAAAGAAGGTTTGATTGGAATGTACACCGCCGAGGGGGGCGAGTGTGCTTCTTCGCCGCCTTCTCCGCCCTCGGCTTCGGCCTCCTGTGCCCATACCGGTGAAACCAACAGGGTGGTGATGATGAGAGTGAGTATTCGTCGGATAATCAGGGTCATATCGTCGGGTTCGTCCTCTGTAAATCAGTTAAACTGCGCTCAAATCACGCGAAGGAATGACATAACAATGCAAATAAATGCTTGGTTACCCGGAATTCGTCTCACCAACGCCATTTTGGTGTTGGGCACGGCCGGGCTTATTGGCGTCGGCCTGTATTTTCAATACGCACTGGGATTAAACCCCTGTGCTCTGTGTATTACGCAACGTATTTTTATTATAGCTGTTGGATTGGTGGCTGCTGTGGCGGCGATCGTCGGTTTTAAACACTGGCCGAGGCGTTTGTGTGCCGCCTTGGGGGCCATTTTTGCCATTATTGGTGGCAGCTTTTCGGCTCGGCAGTTGTGGTTACAAAGTCTGCCCGAAAACCAACAGCCCGCCTGTGGCCCCTCGCTGGGTTACATTATGGATACCTTTCCCCTGCAGGAGGCCTTCTCGGTATTGCTGCGCGGCGACGGCAACTGCGCCGAGGTGGTGTGGACTTTCCTAGGCATTAGCATTCCCGGTTGGACTCTGGTGGCGTTTATCGGTTTGGCTTTGATCAACGTCTGGCAGTTACTGCGCAAAGCTTAGTATCGAGCAATTCCATGATGGTAAAAGGCCTAATTTGGCTGTTGGTGTTTCAGTTTGTGGGCGTGTTGGTGGCCGATTTAATGGGCTGGATCGTGCCGGGCCCGGTAATCGGCATGGCGCTGCTGTTTGTTTTATTGCTGATGATTAAAACGCCGCCCGCCCTGAGCCAAGTAAGCGAACCCATCATTAAGCACATTGCTCTGTTGTTTTTGCCGCCCAGCGCCGGATTGTTCTTTCTGCCCGACAGCATTTACCAACAGTGGCTGGCACTGGCCGCCGCCATGGTGGTGGGCACGGCCATTTCCATTACCGTGTGCGCGTTGTTATTAAAGTGGATGTGTCGGCAAACGTGAATTGGGATCTGATTAAAGACAACGTGGATTCGCCGCTGGTGAGCGCACTGCTCACCTTGGTGGCGTTTCAAATTGGCCTGTCGTTGTATCGCCTATCGGGCAACAAAGTGGGCTTGCATCCGGTGTTGGTGGGTGCGTTGGTGATTGCCGGCGGACTTAAATTAATGGGCTTGTCCTATCCAACTTACCTCGCCAATTGCGGTGTGGTGATGTTCTTCTTGGGGCCGTTGATTGTCGCTTTAGCCGTACCCTTGCGCGCCGAGTTAATGGCTTTGCGCGGCATTGCCGTGCCGGCGTTAATCACTGTGTTGGTGGGCAGTTTCGTCGCGCCGCTGGCCGCCATTGGCTGCGCTTGGCTGGCCGGGGCGGACGAGCAAGTATTGCTGAGCTTGGTGCCCAAATCGGTGACCAGCCCCATTGCGATCAACCTCTCCGAAATCGTTGGCGGTTTAATGGCACTGAGTGCCGCGATTACCGTGTTTACCGGCGTTATTGGCGCGTTTATGGCACCGTTTATTTTTAAATGGGTGGGTCTCACCGATGACCGATTACAAGGACTGGTGCTCGGCATAAATTGCCACGGCTTGGGCACCTCCCGAGCGTTTGAAATCAGTGTGCGCTGCGGTGCCTTGGCCGGGCTCGGTATGGGGCTAACCGGTTGTTTTAGCGCCTTTATGCTGCCTTATTTGGCTCTTGAGTTGTTTTAAATGGCCGGTGATTCCAGCAAGTCAAAACGGGCCGATCAACTACTGGTGGAGCAAAATTTGGCTGCCTCCCGCGCCCAGGCCTCGCGCTTGATCAAAGCGGATGCCGTACAAGTGCAGCAGGCGGGCCAGTGGCAGTTGGTGCAAAAACCCTCCCAGCCTCTGTTTGCCGACAGCGTTTTGCGCGTGCTCGACAATACCGAAACCCAATACGTATCGCGCGGCGGCCACAAGCTGGCGCGGGCGTTGGATGCCTCGAATACAATCGTCGATGGCTGCACCGCGCTGGATGTGGGTCAGTCCACCGGCGGCTTTACCGATTGCTTGTTGAGTCGCGGCGCCCGCCAAGTTGTGGGGGTGGATGTGGGCCGCGATCAATTGGCCGAGCGGCTGCGCTTGGATGCGCGCGTGGTGTGTTTGGAAGGCATTAACGCGCGCAACTTGCCGAGCGAACAACTGCTGGCCTACGCGCCGGGCGGCTTCGATTTGGCCGTTATGGACGTATCGTTTATCTCCCAAACCCTTATTTTGCCCAACCTGCCCGATTTGCTGAAACCGGGTGGCGTTTTGCTGAGTTTGGTAAAGCCCCAGTTCGAAGTGGGCAAAGACAACATCGGCAAAGGCGGTTTGGTGCGCGACGAGCGTTTGTACCCCGCGGTGCAAGACAAGATCGTGCGTTGTTTGCAGTCGCTGGACTTTACCGTGCAGCACTATTTACCCAGCCCCATCGAAGGCGGCGACGGCAACCGCGAATTTCTGGTGGTGGCCCGTCGCTCCTAAGCGCGTTAACAATTAGCGCCCCGCTCCCAAGCGCCTCTGATACAATGCCCCGCCATGGACGTATCGCACTTAATTGATCATCTCAACCCCGCCCAGCGCCAGGCCGTTTCCAGCGAGCCCGGCCATCAGTTGATTCTCGCGGGTGCCGGCTCCGGTAAAACGCGGGTGCTGGTGCACCGCATCGCCTGGTTGATTCAGGTGGCCGGCCACTCGCCGCACTCAATTTTAGCCGTGACCTTTACCAACAAGGCGGCGCGGGAAATGCGCGCGCGCATCGAAGAGCTGCTCGGCATTAACCCGCGCGGCATGTGGGTGGGTACTTTCCACGGTATTGCTCATCGATTGCTGCAGGCGCACTGGTCGGACGCCGGCCTAAGCCAGAATTTTCAGATTCTCGACAGCGACGATCAACTGCGACTGATCAAACGCATTTACGGCGAGCTGCACATCGACGAAAAAAAATGGCCGGCGCGTATGGCCGCCTCCTACATCAACGGCTACAAAGACGAAGGCCGGCGCGCGGCGCACATTCCCGAGAGCGCCGATCTCTACGAGCGCACCATGCTGGCGGTGTATCGCGAATACGAAGACGCCTGCAATCGTTCGAGCCTGGTGGATTTTGGCGAGCTGCTGCTACGCGCCCACGAGCTGTGGTTGCATCACCCGGCGCTGCTTAAGCATTATCAAGAGCGTTTCCCGTTTATTTTGGTGGACGAATTCCAAGACACTAACACCATTCAATACGCCTGGTTGCGAGTGTTGGCCGGCAGCAATTGCTGGGTTACGGCCGTGGGCGACGACGATCAGTCTATTTACGGTTGGCGCGGTGCCAAAATCGAAAACATTCAGCAGTTTGATCGAGATTTTCCCGGCACCGAAACCATTCGCCTGGAACAAAACTACCGCTCCACAGGCACCATTTTACGTGCGGCCAATGGTGTGATTCAGCACAATTTTGGCCGCTTGGGTAAAACCCTGCGCACCGACGGCGAAGACGGCGAAGCCATTAGCCTGTACGCCGGCTTTAACGAGCAGGACGAAGCCCGGTTTATTGTCGATCAATTGCAAAGCTGGACGGCCAAAGGCAATCGTCGCGAATCGGTGGCCATTTTGTACCGCTCCAACGCCCAATCGCGAGTGTTGGAAGAGGCGCTACTGCGCGAATCGGTGCCCTATCGCATCTACGGCGGCCAACGCTTCTACGACCGTCTGGAAATCAAAAACGCCCTGGCCTACCTGCGCCTATTGGTTAATCGCGACGACGATTCCGCCCTGGAGCGCATAATCAACACGCCCACGCGCGGCATTGGCGGCAAAACCCTGGATGACATTCGCCTGTTTGCCCGGGAACAGGGCTGCTCACTGTGGCAGGCTTCGGCCAAGATGTTGGCCAATGGTGTGTTCAGCAAGCGTGCCGGCAACGCTTTGCTGGCTTTTCGCGAGCTGATCGAGCAGTTGAGCCACTACACCGAGGAGCCCCTGGATGGCTTGGTGGAGCGCGTCTTGGAGGCCTCCGGTTTGCTGGAATTTCACGCCAAAGAAAAAGGCGAAAAGGGCCAGGCGCGCAAAGAAAACCTCGAAGAAATGGTCAGTGCCTGCGGCCAATTTATGCTCGAAGACATCGAGCAAGACCCGCTCACAGCCTTTCTAGCTCAGGCTGCGCTGGATGCCGGCGACGAACAAGCCGACGAATTCGAAGACGCCGTGCAACTCATGACATTGCACTCGGCCAAGGGCTTGGAGTTTCCTCTGGTGTTTATCGCCGGTGCGGAAGAGAATTTATTCCCCCATAAAATGTCGGTGGAAGACCCGGATCGGCTCGAAGAAGAGCGCCGACTGGCCTATGTGGGAATTACCCGTGCCATGACTAAGTTGGTGCTTACTTACGCCGAAACCCGGCGCATTCATGGCAAAGAAAGCTTTAATAGCGTCTCGCGCTTTGTTAAGGAAATCCCCGACGACTGTCTGCAAGAAGTGCGCTTAAAGTCCACCGTAGCTCGCCCGGGCAACTTTAACGCCGCACCGGGCAGTCGTTTCAGCGATGACCCCAGCGAATCGGGTTTCAGTTTGGGCCAGCGGGTGTTGCATCCGATTTTTGGCGAGGGGGTAATCATGCATTGCGAGGGCACCGGGCCCAACAGCCGCATTCAAATCAACTTCGACGATGTGGGCAATAAGTGGCTGGTGATGCAATACGCCAAACTGCAACCGGCCTAACGCGCGGACGATTACCGTTTAAAAACTTCGAACAATAAATTTAAAAGGGAAGTATTTATGTCTGATTCTCGGACCGAAGCCCAGCGCTTAATGCCGGCACTGGTGGTGGCCTTGGTGGCGCTGGTGATGGTTTTGTTTGGCTTGTACATCAATGAGGTGATTAAAAAACCGGTCTCCGATGGCAGCAAGGGTCAGGATTTGGCCACCAGTAACGAAGTTTTTCACTGGAAGTTGGTTACCACCTGGCCGAAAAACTTTCCGGGCCTGGGCACCGCGCCCGAAACCTTCGCCCGCTTAGCCAGCGAGCTCAGTAACGGCCGCCTGCAAATTAAGGTGCATGGCGCGGGTGAGTTGGTGCCGGCACTGGGGGTGTTCGATGCGGTGTCGTCCGGCAGTGTGCAAATGGGCCACGGTGCGTCTTACTACTGGAAAGGCAAGGTGCCCGCGGCGGTGTTTTACACCACCGTTCCTTTTGGCATGAACGCCCAGGAAACCAACGGTTGGATCAACTTTGGTGGCGGTATGGAACTGTGGCGCGAAATCTACGAGCCGTTTAATTTGATTCCCTTCCAAGGTGGCAACACCGGCGTGCAAATGGGCGGCTGGTACAACACCAAAATCGAATCGCTCGACGACATCAAAGGCGTAAAAATGCGCATTCCGGGTTTGGGCGGCGAGGTTTGGTCGCGCGCTGGCGGTGTTTCGGTAACGCTGGCCGGCAACGAGCTGTACACATCCCTGCAAACCGGGGTCATCGACGCCACTGAATGGGTGGGGCCCTACAACGACTTGGCCATGGGGTTTCATCAGGTGGCCAATTACTACTACTACCCAGGCTGGCACGAACCGGGTGCGATGTTGGAATTTATCGTCAACAAAGATGCCTATGAAACACTGCCGCAAGATTTGCAAGCCATCATCGAAGTGGCCACCATCGCGGCCAACCAATTGATGCTCGACCAATTTACCGGGGCCAACAACGCCGCACTGAAAGAATTAACCGAGCAACACGAGGTGGAGCTGTTGGCCTACCCAGACGACGTTCTCAAAGAATTTAAAGCCATCGCTGCCGATGTGTATCGCGATATTTCCGCCAAGGATCCTCAGTTTGCTAAGGTGTATGAGAGCTACTCGGCGTTTCAGGAGCAAGTGAGCGACTATCATTTGATTTCTGAAGAGGCTTACTACCGGGCTCGCAAGCAGTAAGCTCCACCTGAGACGATTGATGAATACAAGACTGGCAATTACCAAGTGATATTACTTATCATTTAGCACCGACTCGCAATCTCTGTTGAGCACCGGTGTCTGCATCATTGGAGTCTGTATGTATGCGTTAAATTTGCAAACCCTACGCGCGCTGTTTAAAAAAGACCGCAAGCGCTCGGTACCCGAAGAACTGGTAAACTCCATCTCCCACGGTGTGGGCGCGCTGGTAAGCATTGCCGCGGCCACCCTACTGATCGCCATGGCCAGCGTCGAAACCGATGTTTGGACCATCGTCGCGGTGTCCATTTACGGGGGCAGTTTGTTTTTGCTGTATTTATCCTCCACGCTCTACCACAGCATTCCATTTCCGCGCGCTAAAAAGGTACTGCGGCTGATGGATCACTGTGCGATTTACCTGCTGATCGCCGGCACTTACACGCCGTTTTTATTGGTGAGTATTCGCGGGCCGCTGGGTTGGAGTCTGTTTGCGTTGGTGTGGGTGCTGGCGATTGTCGGTATCACCATCAAACTGACCGCGCGCGGTAAGCTGCACGGATTGCACGTGTTTAACTACATCGTTATGGGTTGGGTTGGCATCGTCGCCGCACCTAAACTGGCGGCGGCCCTGTCGCCGTTAACGGCCGATTTAGTGTTGGCCGGGGGAATTGTGTATACCGCGGGGGTTATTTTCTACGCCCTCGATCGACTACCTTACGCTCATTCAATTTGGCATATTTTTGTGCTGGGCGGCTCTTGCTGCCATTACATCGCCATTTATAACGATATGGTTTGATGTTGGGTTAGGTTGTTAGTGGCTTCAATTTAAGCAGTACTGGTGGTGGGTGATGGGTTGGCCTTCTTCTACCTCAATGCTCTCTATTCTGGCTGGTTTGGGACTCACAATTTCCAAAACAACTTTGCTCGTTTCGAGCTCAATGAGCAATTCACCGGTGTCGACTGCTTGACCGTTTTTGACATGGACTTTAGCCACTTTGGTCTTGTGGGTTTCATAGTCAGGTAGTTGGGGGGCCCTCAGCTCGCCTGTCGACTCACAGAAGGTTTTAAGTTTTTTTTGTTTATTGTGTGGTCGCCGAGTGCAATAAAAATACAGGTTGCAAACGCCGATTACCGTCGCTGCTAAAAAGCAAACTGTCGAAAGCACCGATGAATCATACATTGGGAATTCTGCGGCAGGCGAAAGCCTGCCAAAATACCTAGAAAAACTGCAACAAGCCTAGCGTTCGATTAAGCGGGTGCGGCCGTTTTGATCGATGGCCACGTAGATAAACTCGCCCTCGGTAACTTTCATCAGCTCCTGCTCGCCCACCACTTTTAGCCAGACTTCGACCATGGTTTTAATGGAGGAGCGGCCCACTTCCAGAATGTCGACGTAACAGCGCACCTGCGCACCCACCGGTACCGGACGCAAAAACGCCATGCTGCCGACAGCAACGGTGGTAACGCGACCGTCGGCCAGTTCCTGGGCGATTACCGAGCCGGCAATGTCCATTTGAGTGAGTAGCCAGCCGGCGAACACGTCGCCTTCGGCATTGGTGGCCGTGCGCATGGCGACGGTTTGCAGGCCCAATTCTCCATTGGGTTGAGGTATTTCATCCATATCGTCGTAGGAATCGCTCATTGAGATTTCCTTAATATTATTATCACTCTGTTGCAAGTAAGGGCTAGGCCGAGTCTTGTTATAAAATTTTTATGCTTGGTGGTGTATTGCGTCGGTTAGGGCAAATACCAGCCAAGATTTAATTAATTTGTTTCACTAATTACAGGATACCCTGATTCTTAAATACTTATTGTAAGAAATAAGTTAAGGAACCTCTGATTAATTCAGGGATGAGTTAATCAGAGTTTTCTTAAGACAGTTGCGATGGTAACCAAGTAACCAAACCGGGCCATATTGCCAGAGCTACCAGCAGCAGCAACTGTAAAACGATAAAAGGCACCACGCCGGAGTAAATTTCTGACGTTAATACCGATTTTGGTGCGACGCCACGCAAATAAAAGAGCGCAAATCCAAACGGTGGCGTGAGGAAAGACGTTTGCAAGTTAATGGCAATCATAATTCCCAGCCAAATGGGGTCTACGCCCAAAATCAACAGCACAGGTGCCACCAACGGCACCACCACAAAGGTAATTTCAATAAAATCGAGAATAAAGCCAAGCAAGAAAATCACCAACATCACCACCAGCGTGGCGGTGACCACCCCACCCGGCATATTGGTAAACACATGCTCGATTAATTCTTCGCCGCCGTAGCCGCGAAAGACCAGAGAAAACACCGATGCCCCCACCAAAATAGTAAAGACCATAACGGTAGTTTTGGTGGTGGCAGTGCACGAATCCCAGAAGTTTTTGCGGCTCAGTTGGCCTTTAATTAACGCTAAAAGTACCGCGCCAGTCGCTCCGACGCCAGCGGCTTCGGTGGGGGTGGCGACACCGCCGATAATCGACCCCAACACTACGGTAACCAGCGCCAACGGCGGTACTAAACTGCTGATCAACGACGGCCAATGAATGGCTTCGCGCGGTGCGTCGCCGCCGCTGTGGCCGGGGCGCAACAGGGCGTTGATTAAAACATAGGCGATGTACATCGCGACCAGTACCAAGCCCGGAATCACCGCGCCAACAAACATATCGCCGACCGACACCGGTGTTGCGTTAAAAACGCCCTGGCTGAGTTGCGCCTGTTGATTGGCGGCCGAGAGTATATCGCCCAGCAGCACCAGTGCAATCGATGGCGGGATGATTTGTCCCAAGGTGCCGGTGGCGCAAATGGTGCCGGTGGCTAACGATTTGCTGTAGCCGGCGTTGAGCATGGTCGGCAGCGACATCAAGCCCATGGTCACCACGGTGGCACCAACAATACCGGTGGAGGCGGCCAGCAGCATACCCACCAACACCACCGAAATACCCAAGCCACCGGGCAGTGCGCCGCACAGCTTGGCCATGTTTTGCAGCAAGTCTTCGGCGATGCGGCTTTTCTCCAGCACCACGCCCATAAAAATAAACAGCGGCACGGCAATCAGTGTGGTGTTGGCCATGGTGCCAAACAGCCGATCGGGTAGCGCGCGCAATAAATGCGGATCGAACACGCCACTGGCAATGCCCGCGCCGGCAAAAATCAATGAACAGCCCGCCAGGGTAAAGGCCACCGGGTAGCCCAGCATCAGCACCAAACACACGCAGGCAAACAACAGTAAAGGAATAAATTCCACGAAGAGTTCTCCTTGGGATTACGCGGAAAGGCGTGTGACGGGACGATCGATCAGGCGCAAGGTGTTGGCCAATACTTCGTTTAAGCATTGCAGAGTGAGCAGGCCCGCGGCCAATGGCAAAAACGATTTGAGCAAATACACCAGTGGAATTCCGCCGGGCTCGGCGGAGGTTTCGCCGATGGCCCAACTGCGCGCGGCGTAGTCGATAGTAGTTGCCAGCAGCACCACACACAGCGGCAACAGCAACACCAACCCGCCAATGGCATTTACCCAGGCTTGGTTTTTGGGGCTGAATGTGCGGTAGAGAATATCCACGCGCACCTGGCCATCGGCTTTTAAGGTGTAGGCCATGGCCACCAAAAAAATCCAGGCGTGCAAATAGGTAATCGATTCCTGCAGTGCAATAGAGCCAATGCCAAAACCGTAGCGCAACACCACCACGGTAAACATTACTGCCACCATAACCGGCATCAGCGCGGCGCAAATGTGGCCGGTAAAACCGGTGAGTCGGTCGATGAAAGCGACAAGTTTGTGGAGAAAGCCGGCGTTTTGATTGTCCACCGGTGCGTGGTTTGGCACGAGTGCCCCCTTTGTTGATTATTTGTTTCAGGCGCCGGCGCAGTATACCCGAGATGAGCACCGGGTTGGCACGAGCGGATAAACAAAAGGGGTTTACAGAATTTATACAAAAATGACTAGTTTTTTTGACTCGATCAACGCGCTTTAAAACGCCGGCATTTTTATAATGTTCAAGCTGCAAAAAAGTGCGCTTTTATAAACAATTCTGTCGCAGAGGCTCAGTATAGTGGGCTTCTTTAAACAGGCATGATCAGTTTTCAGTCAGCGCATCGAGTGCCTGTAATATTTTTATCATGTCATTGTAATAATATTGAAATCTAAAGTGTCACAATGTCGGAAAGTTAAAGCCGTTGCTTTGATGTAATCCAACCGTGGCCAAAGTCGGCATAAGCCCTTAGGAGTTATTGTGAAGAATTTATGGAAAGTTATGTGCGCAACCGCCCTGGTGGCGATGCCGCTATCCCAGGCCAATGCCGCGCGCGACTACATCGAGATTGTCGGTTCTTCTACCGTCTATCCATTTGCCACTGTGGTGGCAGAGCGCTTTGGTCGCGCCACACCGTTTCGCACACCCAAAATCGAAGCGACCGGCTCTGGCGGCGGTTTAAAATTATTTTGCCAAGGCGTGGGCGATGCTCACCCGGATATCACCAACGCCTCGCGCCGCATTAAAGAAAAAGAAGTGCAGCAGTGTCGCAAAAACGGCGTTAACGAAATTGTTGAAGTATTAATTGGCTACGACGGCATCGTTTTGGGCCAGGACATCAGCGCGCCGCAAATGCATTTAACTCGCAAAGAATTATTTATGGCCTTGGCCGCAGAGGTCCCCGATCCTAACGCGCCGGGCAAACTTATTGCCAATCCCTACAAAACCTGGAAGCAGGTCAATGCCGAGCTGCCCGACAACAAAATCGAAGTGTTGGGCCCCCCGCCCACTTCCGGCACACGCGATGCCTTTGTTGAGTTGGTCATGGAAGAAGGCTGCAAACAAGTACCCTGGTTGGCTACCCTTGCCGAAAACCACAAAGAGCAATTTAAAAGTGTTTGTCATCACGTTCGAGAAGACGGCGCGTTTATCGAAGCCGGCGAGAACGACAATTTGATCGTGCAAAAATTGCGAGCTAATCCCAAAGCGTTTGGTATTTTTGGTTTTAGCTTCCTAGATCAAAATAGCGACGTTATTAAAGGTGCTACCATCGACGGCGAAGCACCCACTTTCGATGATATTGCCGAAGGTAATTACCCGGTGTCTCGCCCGTTGTATTTTTACGTGAAAAAAGCGCACATTGGTGTTATTCCCGGTTTGAGCGAATACTTGGCGGAGTTTACCAGTAACAAAGCTTGGGGAACCGATGGCTATTTGGCCGATAAAGGCATGATTCCGTTGAGTGCTGCTGAGCGCGCCCGCGTTGCCAAAGATGTAGAAGAATTGAACAACCTGCAATTAAGCAGCAAGTAATTATTCTTTTGCCTCGGGCAATAATTTTTAGTTCGTAATTAAACCCGCTGTTTATCGGTTGCAAATTAATCGAGCAAACAGCGGGTTTTGTTACCCAAACAGTTCACCATTATGAATGCAGTTTCATTGCTATCGGTCATTGCGGTGCTGGCGTTTCTGGCGTATCAGTTTAGCCGGCATCGCGCAGTTACTCAGGCGCGAGCGCTTGGCGGCCAACAGTTTCTTCACTCCCTGCCGCTCTATTACGGATTGCTATCGGCGCTGTGGTGTGTCATTCCAGCGCTGGCCATTGTGTTAATTTGGACGCTGGCCGACGACTGGTTTATTCGCCACTTAATCATCACGGGTTTGCCCGCCGAACAGCGCAATTTATCGGAATCGGAAATCGGCTTGCTGATGAGTTCGGTACAAAATATGGCCCAGGGCAACCCGTTGTTTGGCGAGCCCGATCCGGTGGTGGTTGCCGCCGCCGAACGATTGCAATCCTATGCGCGCATTAATTTAATGGCCAAATCGGTGTTGGTGCTGGTGGTGGCGATGAGCTCGGCGTTAATCGTCTGGAGTAAAATTTCGCCCACTTTGCGAGCTCGCCAACATGTGGAAAAAATATTCCAGTGGCTTTTGTTGTTATCGGCCACCGTGGCGATTTTCGTTACCATCGGCATTGTCTTGTCGGTACTGTTTGAAAGTATCCGCTTTTTTAACAGCGTGCCCGTTACCGAATTTATTTTTGGTACGCACTGGAGTCCGCAAATCGCTCTGCGCGAAGATCAGGTGGGTGGCTCCGGTAACTTTGGCGCGGTGCCACTGTTTACCGGCACGCTATTGATTTCTGCCATTGCCATGTTGGTGGCCGTGCCCACCGGTTTACTGGCCGCCATTTATCTTTCTGAATACGCCGATCGACGAGTGCGCAGTGTGGTAAAACCCATGCTCGAAGTGCTGGCCGGTATTCCCACGGTGGTGTACGGCTTTTTTGCCGCGTTAACCGTTGCACCGGCGGTGCGCGCAGGCTTCGAGAGCATTGGCTTGGAAGTGTCCTCCGAAAGTGCCTTGGCTGCCGGTGCTGTGATGGGCGTGATGATTATTCCGTTTGTGTCGTCGTTGTCCGACGACGTCATCAGCGCTGTGCCCAGCAGCATGCGCGACGGTTCCCTGGGGCTGGGTGCCACGCGATCGGAAACCATTAAAAAAGTCATTATTCCGGCGGCGCTGCCGGGTATTGTTGGCGGAATTCTATTGGCCGTATCCCGAGCCATTGGTGAAACCATGATTGTGGTCATGGCGGCGGGACTGGCCGCTAATTTAACAATGAATCCGCTCGAGTCGGTAACCACGGTAACCGTGCAGATCGTAACCTTGCTCGTCGGCGATCAGGAATTCGACAGCCCCAAAACGCTGGCGGCGTTTGCGCTGGGATTAACACTGTTCGCCGCCACGTTGGTGCTGAATTTTATTGCTCTGCACATTGTGAAACGCTATCGGGAGCAATATGAATAATTCATCCACGAAAGAACAGGTTTATCGCAACCTGGCGCGGCGTCGCCGTGCCGAAAAGCGTTTTCGTTTTTACGGTATTGCCTCTATTGGTTTTGGCTTGCTGTGTTTGGTGGTGCTGTTTACCGATATTATTTCTAAGGGCATTGGCGCTTTTTCCAGCCATTATTTGGAAATGGAAATCACCTTCGACGCCGAGCGATTGGAAATCACCGACGTTAATGATTCCACGCAAGTGATGTTGGCCAACTACACCGGAATTATTCGCGACAGCTTACACAAAACCTTTCCGGAGGTGAGTCGTCGCTCGGATAAAAAACAGTTGTACCAATTGGTGAGCAATGGCGCGGGTTTTGATTTACAGCACAAGCTCGAAAACAATCCCGAGCTGTTAGGCCAAACGGTAACCGTAAGCTTGCTGGCCGACGACGATGTGGATCTCTACGCAAAATATTATCGCAACAGCGACGAAGGCAGCCGGCTTACCGAGAAGCAGCAAGGCTGGGTGGACGAGTTACTGCAAACGCAACAACTCAAAAAACAATTAAGCCGTAAATTTTTTACCTCAGGCGATTCGCGCGAGCCAGAAATGGCCGGTATTCGCGGGGCGCTGTTGGGCTCGTTGTTTACCTTGCTGGTGACTTTTGCGCTGTCGTTTCCCATCGGCATTGCAGCGGCTATTTATTTAGAAGAATACGCGCCGAAAAATCGCTGGACCGATTTTATCGAAGTGAACATCAATAATTTGGCGGCGGTGCCGTCGATTATTTACGGCTTATTAGGCCTGGCGATCTTTATTAATTTTATGGGCATGCCGCGCTCCATTCCGTTAGTGGGCGGCTTGGTGTTAACGCTCATGACCTTGCCGACGATAATTATTTCCAGCCGAGCGGCCATTAAATCGGTGCCGCCTTCCATTCGAGAAGCGGCACTGGGATTGGGCGCATCGCGCATGCAGGTGGTGTTGCACCATGTGTTGCCGTTGGCCATGCCAGGCATGCTCACCGGTGCCATTATCGGTATGGCTCAGGCGTTGGGCGAAACCGCGCCGCTATTAATGATTGGTATGGTGGCTTTTATTGTCGATTTACCCGGTGGCATTACCGATCCGGCCACGGTTTTACCCGTGCAAATTTATTTGTGGGCCGACAGCCCCGAGCGTGCCTTTACCGAGCGCACGTCTGCGGCCATTATGGTGCTCCTGGCGTTTTTGATTTTTATGAACACGCTAGCAGTACTGCTGCGCCGCCGACTCGAACGGCGCTGGTAGTTCTCAACAGTTAACACGCACATCGCGCCAAAGTTTTTATAACAGGTTTAATCATGACGATTGCAGAAACAACAGACGCCAACAAACGACCCACCGGCGAAACCATTGGCAACCCCTATGTTGAGGAAAATGCCAAGTTCTCCATTCGTAACGTGGATGTTTTTTACGGCGAGAAACAAGCCATATACGACGTAAGCATGGACATCGCCCACAACGAAGTGGTGGCCATGATCGGCCCGTCCGGCTGTGGTAAATCAACGTTTTTGCGCTGTTTAAATCGCATGAACGACACCATTGAGGGTTGTCGCGTTAAAGGCTCGCTAAAGCTCGAAGATCAGGAAATAAACCACGCCAAAATGGACGTAGTACCGCTGCGCGCGCGGGTGGGTATTGTTTTTCAAAAACCCAATCCGTTTCCCAAATCCATTTACGAAAACGTCGCCTACGGGCCGCGTATTCACGGTTTGGTGTCTAAGCGCACGGATATGGACGAGGTGGTCGAAACCAGCTTGCGTCGAGCCGGCCTTTGGGAAGAAGTCAAAGATCGCTTGGATGTGCCGGGCACCAGTTTGTCGGGTGGTCAGCAACAGCGTTTGTGCATTGCGCGCACCATTGCCGTAAGCCCAGAAGTTATCTTAATGGACGAACCCTGCTCCGCCCTAGATCCCATCGCTACGGCTAAAATCGAGGAATTAATTGCCGAGCTGAGCAAGAATTTTACCATCGTCATCGTCACTCACTCCATGCAGCAGGCGGCCAGGGTTTCCAAGCGAACAGCCTACTTCCACCTTGGAAAATTGGTAGAAGTGAACGATACTGAAAAAGTATTTACTAATCCTGGCCACCAATTAACAGAAGCCTACATCACCGGTCGCTTTGGCTAAGTGCATCCGGTGCACTTTAACCATTGCCGACTCTAACGCCTATGAACAAACTCAGCTTCGATCAACACATCTCCCGACAGTACAACACCGATCTGGAAGATCTGCGTACTGAACTGTTGGAAATGGGCGGACTGGTACAAGAGCAGGTGCGCGACGGTATTTTAGCCATCAGCAATGCCGACGCCGATATTGCCCGGCGCGTGATTGATGTGGAAGACGAAGTAGACGACCGAGAGTTGGCGCTGGACGAACATTGCACCTCGATCTTGGCGCGTCGTCAGCCTGCGGCTTCCGATTTGCGCATGGTGTTGGCGGTGTCGAAAATTACCCGCGATTTAGAACGTATGGGCGACGAGGCCTGCAAAGTGGCGAAAATGACCGTGGCATTGGTGGAAGACGGCGGCAACGCTCAGGGCTACGTGGAATTGCGTCATTTGGGCCAAAGTGTGTTGCACATGGTGGACGAAATGCTCAACGCCTTTGCGCGGTTAGACGTAGAAGGTGCCATGGCCGTGGCTCGTGAAGACAAACAAGTCGACCGTGAATACAAATCCGCGACCCGAGAATTAATCACCTTTATGATGGAAGATCCCCGCTCCATCGGTAGGGTGATGAATGTCATGTGGGCGCTTCGAGCCATCGAGCGCATCGGCGACCACGCCCGCAACATCTCCGAACACATCATCTACCTGGTAAAAGGCCTGGATGTTCGCCATACCAGCGTGTCTGAAATGGAGCGCCAGATTAGCGAGTCCGATCAACAGCAGCCTTAGCTGTTGGGTTCGGAGTGCTGCTTAGCCGACTTATTTGGATTCCTTTAATTTTTGTTCGTAGTGACGATTTTCTTTAATACGAGCAATACGAGCGACTTCTTCTTGCGTTGCCAGCTCGCCAGATTCATTGATGTATACATATTCTTTTCTGGACTTAGACGCGATTAACGTCGTGCACACTGGCCGACCGCAGGTGGCGTAAGCAGATCCGGGCCGACCGCCGATGGCGTTGTCTTGTTATGCTTGAGCTCCAAAATGCCTAAAATATACAAGCAAAGCTGTAGACCATAAAAGAAAAATACCAAAATAGATGCTTGTAAAAACCAGCAAACAAGTAAAAACCTGCCTGATATATTTTGACTCTAAATACCTACCTTTGGCAGCCAATAATGTAGCAATTGATATGCATACAAACGCCATGAATACGCAGCTAAAAGTACCCACATGATTCAGCTTGTGAAAGAAGCTTCCCTGAACCATGTACATTACGTATATCGAAGCAAAAAATGCTGCAATACCAAATAACGCTAGTGGTAGAGAAATGCCTAACCAAAAATATTGCGATTTATTCATACTTGGGCTTATAGCAGCTTGCGGCCGTTTAAAGTAAGCCGTATCCGCAAATGGGGCTCATCAAGAACCCACTAGACCGAATGCGTTTCACACTACGCCTCACATTGCTCCGGCTTACCTTCAGCCACGGCCAATAAACACCGCTTGATGAGGTCTGTGCTGTGCATTTGTAGGAAGTGGTCGGTATCGGGCAGTTTGAGGACGTGGGCGGTGTCTTGGTTGAGCACGGTTTCGGCAAAGTCGGCATTGGCGGGATTAACCAGTGGGTCTTCGAGCCCCTGCACCACAACGGTGGGGATACTCAGGTCTTGCCAGCGCGGCTGCAGTTTGGCCATTTGATCTGACAGGGCATACATCTCCACATTGGCCGCGCGCAGGGGTTTGCCCACCATGCGCTTAACCAACCAAGTATTGGCGACTCGATTGTACCAGCGGGGTTTTACCAGTTCGGGATCGAGCCCGGCCGAGAATATCGCCAGACCATCGATGCAGTGCGGAAAATCCGCCGCAATGGCCGGAACCACCGAGCCGCCCCAGGAATGGCCGGCCAAAATGAGCGGTACGTCGGGGTGTTGTAACTTAAGCTGGTGCAAGAGCGGTCGGATCAGCTGAGCGATGGTGGCAAAATCGGTGACTAAACGCGGCTCATCGCGGTATTGCGAGCTACCCCAGCCTGGGCGATCAATCGACACCACTAAACTCGACTCTGTAAATTCCCGATCGCGAATCAATCCGCCAACATCGGCCCAATTGCCCGGTGTGCCGTGCACCCACACCACAATGGCTTTCTCGGCGTGGCCAAACTGACGGTAATGCAGGGTAAAATCCTCAACTTCCAGCGTATAAGGCGCCAGTGATGGATCGCTCTGCAAATCGCGCATCAGTGCCAGATGATCTTGCAGCGGCGATTGCGAAGAGCAGGCGTTGGTGAATAGGGTTATAAAGGCCAAAGTGGTGAGAACAAGGGTTTTGCGCACGGTTTACCTATGCTAGCGTCAGTGAAAAGTAGAAGGCTACAGAGTTATAAACCAAGAGTTATAAACCAATTGAGCGATGGGTTGATCACAAATCGATGGATTTTTACCATCTCATTTCAATCGCCGAGCGTAGTTTAACGTCGAGTCATTCGGTTTACATCAAATTGATACCAGACAACTGAGTTTAATTTTCACCACCCGGTGGTTTGTGGGTATAATCCCGCGGCAAATCCAGCAGCCGCCACAGGTTGGCAAGGCTCTCTGGCACAGGGAAGAATTCGACCAGGCAAACAGCAAACAGGGTTCAACCCCAAACCGGCGACCAATGCAAGGCAGCACTGCGTCCGGCGAGAACCCATTAACCGGCTCCTGAGGGAAAATTGAGATGGTAAAAGACCAACCCAGCAAGAAATTACGCGGCCTTATGGCCTTGGCCGTATTGGCGATGATCACGGTATTGACCAGTGCCGTGGCCAGCGCAAAAGATCCAAACGAAGCCATCGCCGAGCGCATAGCGCCTGTGGGTGATTTGTGTATGTCTGGCGATGATTGCGCCGCCGCACCGGTGGCTGCAGCCCCCGCCGAGCCTCGCTCGGGCGAGCAAGTTTACAATACGGCCTGTACAACCTGTCATGCCGTGGGCGTATCCGGTGCACCGCGCTTAGGCGAGCCGGGCGATTGGACAGCGCGCATCGCTCAAGGCGAAGACGTCTTGTTCGATCACGCTTGGAACGGTTTTAACGCCATGCCTGCCAAAGGCCTGTGTACCGATTGTTCCGAAGACGAAATCAAAGCGGCCATTGCCTATATGCTGGAAAACAGCCAGTAAGGATCGCACAAAAACACTGGCAAGCGTTGGTTCAATACTCAGTCTGCCAACGCTTCCAGGGTTTCGGTGGTTTCCAGCCATTGTTCCTCACACTCTTCCAACCGATTGCGCAGCGTGCCCTGCTGTTTAACCAGACCCTGTAATTCATCCGCGCGACTGGCGTCGTTGTACAGTGCGGTATCGCCCAGTTGTTGTTCCAGTTCGGCCAAGCGCGATTGCAATTGATCAATTTCTTTTTCGAGTTTTTTTAACGCCTGAGTCAGCGGCTTTAATTGCTGGCGCTTATTGGCAGCTTGCTGTCGGGCTTCTTTTTTATCGACTTTTACGCCGGAGTTTTTTTCCTGGGTGCTGGGGCGAGTATTGGATTTATTGTTTTGGCTGAGCCAATTTTGATAATCCTGCAGGCTGCCATCAAACGGCTCCACGCTGCCGGCGTGTACCAACAAAAATTCATCCACGGTATTTTTTAACAAATGCCGATCGTGAGAAATCACCACAATGCCACCGCTAAAAGCCTGTAGCGCGAGAGTCAAGGCGTGGCGGACTTCCAAATCTAAATGGTTGGTGGGCTCATCAAGCAACAACAAATTGGGTTTTTGCCAGGCGATTAAAGCCAGCGCTAGGCGTGCTTTTTCGCCGCCAGAAAAAAAGCGAATGGTTTCCAGGGCGCGGTCGCCAATAAAACCAAAACTGCCCAAAAAATTGCGAATGTCTTGTTCGCGGGCTTTGGGCGATAAACGTTGAATATGCAACGCACAAGAAGCATCTAAATCCAACGCTTCCATTTGATGCTGGTGATAATAGCCAATGCGCAAGTGTTCGCCGGCAACACGACTGCCGCTAACAGGCGTGAGTTCGCCGGTGAGTGCTTTGATGAGCGTCGATTTACCCGCGCCGTTAGCGCCCAGCAAACCGATGCGGCTGTCCACCGATAGCGTTAAATTTACGTTGTTGAGCGTGGGCGATTGATCGTAGCCAATAGTGGCTTGGCTCAAACTTAACAGTGGTGTGGAAATTTTTTCGGCACAGGGAATGTTAAAACTGAATTGGGAATCCACATGGGCCGGGGCAATGGTGGCCATGCGCTCCAATTCTTTGAGTCGACTCTGCGCTTGTTTGGCTTTGGTGGCTTTGGCTCGAAAGCGCCGCACAAAATCTTCAATCTCGGCGCGACGCTGTTGCTGTTTCTCGAAGGCTTGTTGCTGCTGAGCCAAACGATCGGCTTTTTGGGTCTCAAAGCTGGAATAATTGCCGGTATAAAATTGCAATTGCTGTTGCTCAAAACTTACGACTTCGCCAATAACATTGTCGAGAAAATCCCGATCGTGGGAAATGATTAGCAGAGTACCTTTATAAGCTTGCAGCCAAGCTTCCAGCCACAAGGTGGTATCCAAATCCAAGTGGTTGGTGGGTTCGTCGAGCAGTAATAAATCCGATGGGCTCATTAAAGCTTGTGCAAGATTTAAACGAATTCGCCAGCCGCCGGAAAAATCTTTTACCGGGCGATTAAAGTCATCGTCGCTAAAACCGAGTCCGGATAACAATTGTGCAGCGCGCGCCGGGGCACTGTAGCCGTCGATTTCTTCGAGGCGAGCGTAGCAACGGCTTAATTGCTCACCATCGCTCTGGTGTTGTTCGATGTCTTGCTCTATTTCTCGCAGAACTTTATCGCCATCAATTACAAAATCCAGTGCGGTGCGCGGGCTATCGGCGGTTTCCTGAGCCATGTGCGCAATACGCCAGTCGCCGGGTATGTGCATATCGCCGGCGTCGTGGCTGATTTTGCCGAGCAGTAATTGGAATAGCGTGGATTTACCGCTGCCGTTAGCGCCGATAATGCCCAGTTTATGGCCGGGATACACACGCAGACTGGCGTCTTCCAGGAGAACTTTGTGGCCGCGTTGAACGCGAATTTGGTTAAGATTAATCATTGCACCATTGTACCTGCCCGAGACTCGATTGCGCATCTGCTATTGAAAAGTCACCGCAATAAAAATTAACCTGTACTTTGGCAGCCGCTAGACTTGAGTCTCAACACAGACTTTAAATTCAAGCCCCTAAACCGCACACAGGGAGGCAACCCCAAGGTGTCAGCCCATTTATTGGACAACCCCTTTTGGCAATTTGCCCTCCGTTGCTACAGTCGGCCCGGCAATGCGGCCTTTTGTTTAAAACTGCAGGATGAATATCGGGTAAATGTAAATGTGCTGTTGTTCAGCGCTTGGCTTGCGCAGAGCGACCGTTCGTTGCCGCGCAGGGATTGGAATGCATTAACGCAGCAACTGCAGCCGTGGCAGCAGCGAACCGAACAAATTCGAGTATTAAGACGCGCGCTAAAGCCGTTTAATCATCGCGCGGAGGGCAATAATTTGTACAAAGCCGTTAAGCGATTGGAATTAATCAGTGAGCAATATCAGCAATATTTAATGTGGCGGGCTGCCGCTTATTCAAAGACTGGGGGGGATGCTTGGCAGTGTTTGATCGAGGATTACAACATTGGCCAATTTAAGCGTGAATTGTTAAAGCTTCAGTAATAATGATGTGATAGCGCAAAAGGCGATGGGTAAGTCGGTACTACGCCACTCAAACAATTAATTGGATTGATTCTTTGCAGTCCAGCTCTCGCAGACCGCTAATAATAAAAGCGTAGCCGATAAAACAAAAAGGCCACTGAATTCAGTGGCCTTTTTGTTTGCCGACACTGGCATTTAAACATCCCTGTGTTGCCTTTATTTCTGTTCAAAAGCTTGTTAACCCAAAACTCATTTTTGCTCACACCCGCTTTACTTAAAGCCCAATGGCCAACCGCGGGTATAAGCAAAATACCACGGTTTATTTCGAGAACTAATCCTTCGGCGAATCGAACAGGCTTTTCACTATGGCAGAAGAGTGAGTGTCTTTTTCGGCATCGTCTTTGGAATCAGATTCGGATTCATCAGCTGAGGTGGTGTCGGTGGATGTTGCAGGCGTGTCCTCAGTGTTGTTTTCCGAAGTTTTATCTTCCGTTGTTGCACTGCTAAAGCCGCTGTTAAACGCCGCAACGTTGTTGGTCTCGGGCTTATCTTCGCTAGCCGGTGTCTCGGTAGTTTCGTTTGCCGATACATCCGTGCTGGCAGTTGGCGTAGCAGGAGTTGGTGTTGTGCTTGCAGGGCTGGCCGGTGTTGCCACTGCAGGCGTATCGTCGTTTGCCGTCGTTGTTAGGAGCGACGATTGTTCAGGAGCTTCCTCTTTTTCAACTTTTGGTTTACGACCGCGCTTTTTTGGCGCCGCTGGCGCTGGGTTGGCAGTGGCTTCGGCTTTGGGCTTGCGGCCGCGCTTTTTCGGCGCCGGAGCTGCTTCGCCAGTAGCAGCGGTCTCTGCTTTTGGTTTTCGGCCGCGCTTTTTCGGCGCTGGCTGGGTGCTTTCTGTTGCAGTGGTCGCGGCGGCCTTCGGCTTACGACCGCGTTTTTTCGGCGCCGCTGCTGCTTCAGTGGTTGCGGTTGCAGCTTTTGGCTTACGGCCTCGCTTTTTAGGGGCGGCCTCTTTTTCGGTTGTTTCCGATTTTGCAGCGGTGGCGCTAGCTGCTTTGGGTTTGCGTCCGCGTTTTTTCGGTGCGGCTTTTTTACCCAGTTTTGCGGCTTCTTTCGAAATCGCTTTGCTGATGTTATTGAATTCTTTAATTTCTTCTTTAATAGCTTTCGCTGTTTCTTTAGCAGCGGCAACCTCGGCTTTGGCTAATGCCTGAGCTTCTTTGGCCGTGGCCATTGCTTCTTTGGCCTTTTCGGCACGGGCTTTTTGTGCAGCCGTCTTTACATTTTTTACGGCGGTGGTGGCTTTGGATTTTGCCGTGGTGAGTTTCTTCGCGGCTGCAGCATAGGCTTTCTCGGCTTTTGCTACCGCCTTCTCGGCATCAGTGGCTTTCTTTTGTCGGGCTTTTTCTAAGTCTGCGGTAACTTTCGCGATGCTCTTTTCAAGCTCGGCAATCGATGCAACAGGTTTCTTTCGGGCGGCCATGGATACGTCCTTTAAGTCAGTGAAAAGAAATAAATTGCGTGGCAAAAATATAATAACGCTACTGGTAAAAAAAATGTACGTTTTATCGCCTGATTGGCAAAAAAAATGTGCATTAATTGGATTTGGGATCGCTTTGTGAGTTTCTTGCAATGCAATTACGAACAAAATTGGCCGCTGCTAAAGATTTGGGGTTCGTAATGCGTTTCGACTAACAGCGCAAAGCCGCAAAGTAATTTGGTTAAACCGTTTGTTCTTTAACAAATCAGCAATCGCTAGTTTGCTACTTTGCGAGCGTCGTGAATTGTAAATGCCGTGTTCAGTTCAAGTAATGCTAGGTGTGAATCGGTAATTATGTCGGACCCTTATTAAGTGCTGTGATAAATGCCGACTGAAATCAGTATTTGGGTAATCAATCCGACCGCTAACAGTCGATTGGGCGGTATTGCAAAATCACTAACTGCTCGTTCATCAAACTATCTAGCTGTGGCTAAATTACGATGCCGTTGTTATTGGCCAAACAATTTAAGGCTCGGCCAATGAGTAGATCGGCGAGTCGCTCTCTGCAATGTTGACAAATGGCGCAAAAGCTCAGTGTGTGAGTCGTCTATAAAGCACTCAAAGTGTGTTGTTGCGCGCAACTTATCCGTTTGCTGGGTGCCTGGGTTTGTAAGGCGGTGGCGATCTTGGTATGTTCGAGCCCGCTCAGTGTGTTCAATTTGCCGTGAGCAGTGAACTCTTGCCTAACTGTCGGTCCAATATTTTTGCAACGCGCCACCGCTACAATACTGGCGGCTCAAATTGCCGTTTATTATGGCGTTGCGGTTTGAGCGAAATGGACGTTGGTACCGCTAAAAGGCTTCGATGTGTAATCTAAATGCATTACCATGCCGCAGGCACAGATAGGCGGCTCGCTGGGAATGCAGTGGTTTAACCTTATTCGGGTTTTATCGTTGGGGGAATCTCGGTAAAGCTCAACTCTGCTCTAAGTGCAGGCGGTTTGCATTACCTCAGTAAAAAGTTCGCGGTCACTCTGTTAAATCTATCAATAAATAGGAACAAGCAATGAAATTTAAAGTAATTATTGGAGCCGTGGCGAGCTCGGTACTGTTAGCAGCCTGTAATGGCGAGAAAAAACAGGAAGAACAAGCTCCACTACAACTAGACACAACCGAACAAAAGGTTAGCTACATTCAAGGCTACCGTTTGAGCCGTCAGTTGGAAGAGTTGGAATTCAGCTTGGACAGCAGTGCCATGCAAGCGGGTATTGAAGATCACTTGGCGGGTAAAGAGTCTCGCTTCAGCGATACCGAAACGCGCACTGTTATGACCGATTTCCAAAACTCTATGTTGGAAAAACAAAAAGAATTGCGCGCTAAGCAAGATAAAGAGCGCAAAGCCGCTGCCAAAGCCAATGCCGCAGAAGGCGAAGCTTTCATGACCGAAAACGCTGCTAAAGATGGCGTTGTAACCACCGACAGTGGTTTGCAGTACCGCGTAATTACCGAAGGTACTGGCGAGCAGCCGAAACCTACCGACAAAGTTACTGTTAATTACCGTGGTACGTTAATCGACGGCACTGAGTTCGACAGCTCTTACAGCCGTGGTCAACCCGCCACTTTTGGCGTAACTCAAGTTATTCCAGGTTGGACCGAAGCGCTGCAATTAATGAGCGAAGGTTCAAAATGGGAATTGTACATTCCTTCCGATTTGGCTTACGGCGAAACCGGTGCGCCTCCTTCAATCGAGCCAAACTCCACTTTGATTTTCGAAGTTGATTTGCTCAACATCGGCGAGCCGAAAAAAGTTGAAGCTGAAGCGGAAACCGAAACGGAAGAAGCTGAAGCCTCTGCAGAAGGTTAAAGCGCACACGCCGCTAACCTGTAAAAAAAGCCCTGTTGCGAAACAGGGCTTTTTTTGTGTTTGCGACGGGGGTTTTTATCGCGGCAAACACACTGAGCGTCATCAGGCCGACCGATTTAATTGTCCTCTTCGTCGAACATGGCCATTAAATTGGTGAGTGCGGCCTGGCCTTTTTGTTGATTTTCTTCCGGTGTGGCGTTACCAAAGCCTTCGAATTCCAAATCTTCGCGCGGTAATTCTTCGATAAAGCGGCTGTCGCTGGTTTCTGCGGTTTCGCCGTATTGTTTGCGTTTAGCAGCCAGCAGTAATGTTAAGGATTTTTGTGCGCGCGTGATTCCCACGTACGCGAGGCGTCGTTCTTCCTCGACGTTTTCTTCCTCAATACTGGTGCGATGAGGCAGGATGTCTTCTTCCATGCCTAAAATAAATACGTGCGGAAATTCCAACCCTTTAGAGGCGTGCAGCGTGAGCATTTGCACCTGATCTTGAATTTCCTCTTCTTTTTGCCGCTCCAACAAATCCATTAACACCAATTTGGTAATGGCATCTTTTAAATTAATGGCCTCGCGGGCGGGATCTTCGGGCTTTAACATGCGGCCGATGGAATCGAGCAGGTAGTAAACATTTTCCATGCGCCGCTCGGCCACCTTGGAGGAGCTGGCGTTTTGATGCAGCCAACCCTCGTAATCGATGTCACTCACCATCTCGCGAATGGCGGACATGGCTTCGTCGGTTTCGGCATTTAGGCTGATGTTCATTAACCACTGGTGAAAACGCTGCAAACGTTGCAGGGCATTTTCCGACACCTGCGATTGCAAGCCCAATTCCTGGCAGGCGGTAAATAAACTGATGTCTCTTTGCGTGGCGTAACGGCCCAGTGCTTCTAACGTGGTTGGGCCAATTTGCCGACGCGGTGTGTTGATGATGCGCAAAAAGGCGTTGTCGTCGTCGGGGTTAACCACCAAACGCAAATAGGCCATGATGTCTTTAATTTCGGCGCGGGCAAAAAATGAGGTGCCGCCGCTTAAGGTGTAGGGAATTTGGTGGTGCTGCAATTTCATTTCCATCAAGCGCGCTTGATGGTTGCTGCGATAAAGGATGGCAAAATCTTGGTATTTGGCCTGACGATTTAAACGCAGGGCAATAATTTCGTTGGCCACGCGCTCGGCTTCGGCTTCTTCGTTACTGCATTTAATAATGCGAATGGGATCGCCGATGCCCTTATCGCTCCACAGGGTTTTTTCGAATGTGTGTGGGTTATTGGCAATAAGGTGGTTGGCGGTTTTTAGGATTCGCTGTGTGGAGCGATAATTTTGCTCCAATTTAATAACTTCTAAATTAGGAAAATCCACCGTTAATTGCGTCATATTTTCTGGCCGTGCTCCGCGCCAAGCGTAAATCGACTGATCGTCGTCCCCCACCACGGTTAAGGTGCCGCGATCGCCAATTAATTGTTTGACGAGCAAATATTGGGCGTTGTTGGTGTCTTGGTATTCGTCGACTAATAAATAGCGAATGCGTTTTTGCCAGCGCTGTAAAATATCCGGTTGATCTTGAAATAACTGCACGGGCAATAGGATAAGATCATCAAAATCCACGGCGTTGTAGGCGCGCAACGCTTGGCAATAGCGCTGGTATACCAGGGCGATTTTAACTTCGCCATCGCTCTCGGCTTTGCTTAACGCATGGCCCGGCAAGACCTGATCGTTTTTCCAATTGGAGATAATATTTTGCGTGAGGTTAAGTTGATCGGAATCCAAATCGCCGTCTTTGAGCATTAATTCTTTAATAAGTGCGCGGGCGTCTTCGGCATCAAAAATGGAAAAGCCCGGTTTAAAACCCAGCGATTGATATTCGCGGCGAATAATATTCAACCCCAAATTGTGAAACGTCGAAACGGTTAACCCTTTGGCGGCGCTGCCGGTGACCAGCGATTGCGCGCGTTCTTTCATTTCTTTGGCGGCTTTGTTGGTAAAGGTCAGCGCGGCAATGTAGCGCGCGCTAATACCGCACTGCTCGATTAAATAGGCAATTTTGCGAGTGATTACGCTGGTTTTGCCACTGCCCGCGCCGGCCAGTACCAGGCACGGACCGCTGACGTATTGCACGGCTTGTTTTTGACGTGGATTGAGTTGAGTCACGCGTTTTGGGTTTCCGAATTTTTGAATAAGTGTTTCATGGCCTGGGCGTTCGCCAAATAGTAAAAGCCAACTATATTAAGTATTAGGGTCCAAAACCGACCCTAAGACAGTTTGTTCACCAACAGGCCATTAGTGTAAGTGGCCCGGAGCGAAACCGAAAGCTACGCGGCAACGTTCGCTGGTATCTAATTCAGTCTGTCTTTATTCAGCCAGCAGGCAACGCCCAGTCCATCGGTTGTAAACGCCGGCGTTGTTCGGAATTCAAACAATAATTAGCTGATGCAATGGAATCCGATATTCATGTTTTAGTGGCAACGCCGCACGAAGGCGAGTTCGATCTTATCCAGGCTCGATTGGCGCAGTTTGACCAATACATTTGTCATTGGCAGGCGCAGCTTCCCGGCTTGGACAAGTTAATTGCTACTAATGAATTTCAGTTATTGCTGTTGCAGCATCACTGGCTGAAAAAAACCTCGCAAATGCTGCTGTATCGGCTCAACCATCTGGCCAAACCCATTCCGGTGGTGGTGTTTACCGAATTCCAAGAATCCGATCTGGACGACCAGCTCATCGCCGCCGGCGCGGACGATTACTTCTCTTTGGATAACCTCACCAACGAACGCCTGGATCGACTCTTGCGCCACGCCGTGATTCGCTGCGACTACGAACAGCGCCTGGTGGCTCGGGCCAAATACGATCAACTGTGTGGCATCGCCAGCCGAGAAAAGTTTAACGATCGACTCAACCATGCGGTGAACGTCAATCGCCGCAACCGCAGCCGTTTTGCCGTGGCGTTGGTCGACATCAACCAGTTTAAGCACGTCAACGATCAGCACGGTAAGGCCATCGGCGATCAGGCCCTGGTGGAAGTGGCCAAGCGCTTGCAGCAAGCGGTACGCGACAGCGATTCGGTGGCGCGGTTGGCCAGCGATGAATTCATTGTGCTGGCCGAGGGGATTGATTCTCAGGAGGGCATTGAAGCGCTGGCGGAGAAGTTGGTTCGTCAAATCAAAAACCCCATTGTGTTGGGCAATATTACCCTGGAGTTGAGTTTAGCGGTGGGCGTTGCCGTATTCCCCGACAGCGGCGACGATGCCGACAGCCTCTTGGCCCACGTAGATCAAGCCTTGCAAGAGGCGAAAAGTTTGGCCGGCAACAACTACTCCATTCACCAACGCCAAAACGGCGGCCATCAATGTGCTGGCGAGGATTTGCACGGCGATTTGCTGCGCGCCATCAAGCGCAATGATTTACGCATTTGCTATCAACCGAGAGTGGATATCAACTCCGGTAAAATTACTGCCGTAGAAGCCCTCCTACGCTGGCCCCATCCCGAAAAAGGCCTGCTCGCGCCGGCGGAATTTTTCCCCATGGCCAAAAGCAAGGGCTTGATTTCTACGTTGGGCTTTTGGGTGCTGCAAGAAGCTGTAAGCCAGTGGCAACACTTGAATTTATCGCTGGATCAGCCGATTGGCTTGGTAGTGAATGTGGCCCCGACCATGCTCGCCGAAGTAAAAATGATCGATAAACTGCGTGTCTGTGCCGATAAATCCGCCGATGGTCAACTGATCGGCCTGGAGTTAGAGGTGGATCAATCCGCCTGGCTCAAGCAGGGCCGATGCATTGAAGCGCTGTCGCTGGCCACCGAAAAAATGGGCGTGGTTTGGTCGGTGGATGGTGTGGGCAAAGGCTATTTGCCGCTTGGCGACATCGCCAGCCGGGCCGTGCAAAGCTTGGTGATCGATCGGGCAGTGATTGCGCAATCGGAAATCGATGACAACACCGCAGCCTTGGTTAAGGGCTTGGTGGCCCTGGGTGATAGCCTGAATAAACAAATCGTTGCCCAGGGCGTAGAGAATTTACCGCAAATGCGCCTGCTGCAGGGTTGGGGGTGCCACCTAGTGCAGGGTTATTTTACGTCGTCTCCGCTGACGCTTGGCGACTTACGAGTGCGCCTGTTGCAGCAAAAACGCGGGCAGCTGACCTTTCTTGGCTAATACCGGCCGATTCGCTTTAAATTCAGTCGCTTAATAATAAGCATTTTCTAATAACCATCGGTTATGTCGAACTAAGTCTATTTTCCCTCCCCGACTCTGGGTATAATCGCGGCCAATTTTTACCCGCCCAGAGAATCTCCCTGTGATTGAGAAGTTAAGAAACATCGCCATTATCGCCCACGTTGACCACGGCAAAACCACCCTGGTTGATAAACTTTTAAGCCAATCGGGTACCCTCGATCGCAAGGACGAAGGTGCTGAGCGAATCATGGACTCCAACGACCAGGAAAAGGAGCGGGGCATCACCATTTTGGCGAAAAACACCGCCATTCGCTGGAACGACTACCGCATCAACATCGTAGACACCCCAGGACACGCCGACTTTGGCGGCGAAGTGGAGCGAGTCATGTCGATGGTCGACTCCGTATTGCTGTTGGTCGACGCCCAAGACGGCCCCATGCCACAAACACGATTCGTAACCTCCAAAGCTTTTGAGCGCGGCCTAAAACCCATTGTGGTGATCAACAAGATCGACCGCCCCGGTGCCCGTCCGGACTGGGTAATGGATCAGGTGTTCGACCTGTTCGACAATTTAGGTGCCACTGACGAGCAATTGGACTTTCCGGTTATCTACGCCTCGGCGCTTAACGGCATCGCCGGCGATGACCCGGAAAACATGGCCGAAGACATGACGCCGCTCTATCAAATGATCGTCGATCGCGTGCCGCATCCGGATGTTGATCCCGATGCGCCTTTCCAAATGCAGATTTCCGCTCTGGATTACGACAGCTACACCGGCGTAATCGGTGTGGGCCGCATTTCTCGCGGTAGCCTTAAGCCGAACCAACAGGTGGTGGTGAAATCCGCCGATGGCACAGAACGCAAAGGCCGCGTACTGAACGTAAAAGGCTACATGGGGCTGCAGCGTGTCGACACCGAACTGGCCACCGCCGGTGACATCGTGTGTATTAACGGTATCGACAAACTGAGTATTTCCGACACCTTGTGCGATCCCGAAAACATCGAAGCGCTGCCCGCGCTTACTGTTGATGAGCCCACCGTGAGCATGACCTTTATGGTCAACGACTCGCCGTTTGCCGGCAAAGAGGGCAAGTTCGTTACCTCGCGCAACATTAAAGAACGTTTGGAGCAAGAGCTGATTCACAACGTGGCTCTGCGTGTTAAGCAAGGCGACAGTGCCGATAAATTCATCGTTTCAGGTCGCGGCGAGTTGCACTTGTCGGTATTGATCGAAAACATGCGTCGCGAAGGTTTTGAGTTGGGCGTTTCACGTCCGGAAGTGGTGCAAAAAGAAATCGACGGCGAAATCCAAGAGCCTTACGAGGCCGTGGTTATCGACGTGGAAGACGAGCACCAGGGCCCGGTTATGGAAGAGTTGGGCTTGCGCAAAGCGGAAATGACCAACATGGAGCCCGATGGCAAAGGTCGAGTACGCTTGCAATTTATTGTGCCGTCGCGTGGCTTGATTGGATTCCGTGGTTTGTTCCTAACCATGACGTCTGGCTCGGGCATTATGACCAGCGTATTCGATCACTATGGCCCGGTTAAAATGGGCGACATGGCCGGTCGTCAAAACGGTGTTTTGGTGAGCATGGTCTCGGGTAAAACACTGGCCTATGCACTATACAGTTTGCAGGATCGCGGTCGATTATTCCTGGGCCACGGCGTCGATATTTACGAAGGCCAAGTTATCGGTATTCACAGTCGCGCCAACGATCTGGTGGTTAACCCCACGAAAGCCAAACAATTAACCAACGTGCGCGCCGCCGGCACCGACGAAGCCTTAACACTGACTCCGCCGATCAAGCACACCCTTGAACAGGCGTTGGAATTTATTGAAGACGACGAACTGGTAGAAGTAACGCCCGAGAGCATTCGCATTCGTAAAAAATTGCTTAACGAAAACGAACGCAAGCGCGCGAAAAATAAATAAGTCGGTAAATAGAGCACTCTGCCATTAATGGCAGAGTGCTGCTTATTATTTGCTTTGTTATTCAATTGTTTTCAAACCCAATCAAGAGCCAAACCATGAAAATAAAATTAATTGTATTATTATTTCTGGCTCAGCTTGCCCTGACGGGTTGCGAAAAAGTTATTAATAAAGCCGCAGCTGAGTATTTAAAATTAAACTTAAAAGATACCTGCGGCGAAGATGATCCTGAATGTATTGCCGCTGTTGAAGATCAGTTTGATCCCTGTCACGAGCAATACGAAGACGATTGGAGTCAGTACATGGAAGCCAGCGATTCCGAGTCGGATGAGCGGTTAGAAATCTATTCCGAAAATATGTACAACTGCATTGTGGATAAAGACGGCGACCCTTATTTTTATTACTCGCCGGAATAGTTTTAGGAAACTCTGATTAATCCATCCATGAGTTAATACTCGAGTCTACAACTCTCGCCCTTTTGGCCATCGGGTGCTACATTTTTAACAATCGAGACTCTTCTGTAAAAGACTCGTACAAAAAAGCCATTAAGCGCCTTACCTTTTCAACTTTTCTCAAATCCGCATGGGTTAACAGCCATAAACTGTTGGTACCCACCTCGTCTACGCTCACCAATTTTCGCAAACCATCGGTGGATAAATCCTCGGGCAGAAACGCCAAACCCACGCCAGCTTGGGCGCATTGCGCGAGAGTGGAAATATCATCGCAGCGCAACGCAATATTTTGCCCGAGATTGTTTTCCAGCCATGTGTAGGCGCGCTGGTTTTTTAACGCACCGGCGGCCGCGATAATGGGTTGGCCCACGAGTTCGCGCCAATGTTTAGGTGCATCGTTTAAAACCTGCGATTGAGCGGCGTAAAGACCCCAACGCAAATCACAGACTTTGCGCCCCACGGCGTATTCGGGTGGGTTGTCGGTTATGCGCACAGCAATGTCGGCTTGGCGGCTGGATAAATTCACCTCTTCATCGGATACCAACAACTCAATTTCCACATCGGGATGCTGCTCATTAAATCGCTGAAAATAACGCGGCAAAAAATAACTGGCAAAGCTGTTGGGCGCAGTGACGCGCACGGTTCCCGATAAGCGCTGATTGTGGCCGAGCAGTTCGCGGGCAATGTCGTCGGCGGTGGCGGCCATAATGCGCGCGCGTGCTCGCAAGGCTTCGCCGGCGTCGGTGAGTTCGTAGTGCCCATTATTGCGTTCGAACAAGCGGGTGTTGAGGGTGCTTTCGAACTCGCGCAGTTGGCGGAATACCGTTGAGTGGCTGAGCCCCAGCGACTTGGCTGCCTGTTTTAAGTCGCCAAAGTGAGCGACTTCTAAAAATACCTTAATGCTGTTCCAGTTCATGGGGTAATGCCATTGTAACAATTCAAAATTGCAAGCACAGATGTCAAATACGCCTATCGCGTGCACTTATGCAAACGTTTATGCTAAATCCCCGATAAACACCTGTAAACAAACTTTGCAACAAAAGGGGATTCGCATGATTGGTTACACCACGGTAGGCACCGACCACCCGGAACGCGCGGCGCAGTTTTACGACACCGTGCTGGCGGTTATGGGCGCACAACGCAAATTCGAGCACGAGGATTTTATTATTTGGGGCGTCGAAGACCCGGCCGCGCCCATGTTTTCCATTCACCGGCCACACGATGGCAACGCGGCGAGCGTGGGCAACGGCACTATGATCGGATTAAGAGCGACCAACCCCGAGCAGGTGGCCGCAGTTCATGAAGCGGCGTTAAAAGCCGGCGGTAAAAATGAAGGCTCGCCGGGTATTCGCCAAGAGGAGCAAGGTTTTTACGCGGCTTACTTTCGCGATTTAGACGGCAATAAATTAAACGTTCATTGTTTTGTGCAGTAGGAGGCCGTATGCCGCACTATCAATTAATTTCCCATACGCTTTGCCCGTACGTGCAACGAGTAGCCATTTTAATGCAAGAAAAACACATTCATTTCGAGCGCACAGATATCGATTTATCCAACAAGCCGCCATGGTTTTTATCGTTATCGCCGTTTGCTAAAGTGCCGGTTTTAGTGGTCGATAATCAGCAGTCGTTGGTGGAGTCGCAAGCCATTTGCGAATTTTTAGATGAGGTGAGTAACGGCTCTTTTTATCCGAGCAGCGCCATTGCGCGGGCTCGGCATCGAGCGTTAATTACCACGGGCGATGAGATTTTAGGGTTGCTCGCAAAAATAATTTATCAATGTAAAACTGCCGAGGAAATTCAAAAACCCGCCGAGGCCATTAACGAAAAATTGCGCTATGTAATGTCTCAGCACTCGGCCGACCGGTATTTTTCGGGCAGTGAGTTTTATTTAATTGATGGCGTATATGCGACTATTATTCGATATTTTTCCGTCGTCAAAGAATTGTTTGGGTGCAATTTTTTTGCCGATTGGCCGCAACTGCAACACTGGTATCAAAGCTTGAGCCAACGGGCTTCTGTTATTAACGCCGTACCGGGCGACTACCAACACTTGCTACGCGAATTTATTATCGACAAAAGTCCAATGGATTTAGCCGCTTAGTTCTATAATTAGGTCTATTATTTACGGTAAATAATAGACGCTATTTTGTTGCCGCAGTGTGATTAACTCCAAGCAGAGTTAATCACACAAGCAATGGGGATTAAACGCGATTAATCGAAACACCGCCATCCACTAACAGCGCCGAGCCGGTGGTAAAACTGGACGCATCGCTGGCTAGATAAAGCGCCGATTGTGCAATCTCATTCGGCGTGGCAATGCGCTTTAGCGCGTGTAAATTGGCTACAAACTGTTGGGCCTCGGGTGTGTCGGTAAACTCCGCCGCGGCTGCGGTATCGGTGCCACCGGGCAACAGGGCATTCACGCGAATATTCTGCGGCCCGTATTCGCTGGCGAGCACTTGAGTTAAACCAATCATCCCCGCTTTACTCGCCGCGTAAGCGCCCATACCTGGCATGCCCGCAGTGTGGCCAACAAAGCTGGAGGTAAAAATAAGCGAGCCGCCACCATTTTCAATCATTGCTGGTAATTGGAATTTGGCTGCTAAAAAAGCACTGGTTAAATTGCTTTGTAAAACCTGATTCCAACTCTCTAACGACATCTCCGGTATCGGCCCCATATTCCCTAAAATACCCGCGTTATTGAATGCTACATCCAACCGGCCAAACTGTTGCAGTGTTTGCTTAACTAAATGCTGATGAAAACTGGCCTCGCCCACATCGCCAACCACCGCCAAAGCGCGGCCACCGCTTTTATTAATGGAATCGACCAGGGTCGCCAACTCAAATTCACGCCGGGCTGCCACAACCACCGCCGCACCTTCCTCGGCAAATAACCGAGCGGACGCTTCGCCAATACCGGAGCTGGCCCCGGTGATAATAGCCACTTTATTGTCTAGAGCTTTCATTGAAATTGCCTCGCCTAATAATTGTTGAGCGGATTGTTCCGCACCAAGCAATCATAGAATTAAGCAAATAAGGCAACGACCCGAATCTTGCTGTTTATCGGGTAATATGGGCAAAATGTTTTAAAGCAGGGTTTTAATGGCTCTTAGTGGTGGTAATGTTGATGATGGGCGATATTGCTTATCGGCCAGACGGATCATTCAAGCTTTCCAGCCACTGTTCGTTTTTCTCGCGAATTTCTTCTTCTGTTAATTCTTTGGGAGCGTCGATTTTGTCGGATTTTGGTTGGCTCGGTTCGGTTTTTTCTTCGTCGAACCCGGTAATTTCCTCGGTCTCAATTTGATTTTTTTCGACTTCTTGTATTTCCTCCACCAGCGCCATGTAGGCTTGTTCCAGCTGGGCGCATTCGGCTTGGCTGCGTTGTAGCTCTTCAGAAACGCCCTCGGCCTCTTCGAGTTGTTTTAACAGTTCAAGATATTGCTGTTCGAGAAATTCACGCTCGCGCTCGGCGCGCTCCAGCGCGGCTTGTAGCGATTCTCCGTCGTCGTCGGCGTTGGGAATTTGCAATCGTTGCAAGGCACGCTGGGCTTCTTCGGCGGCAGTCTGAGTGGCGATTAATTTAGACTGCAGTTTTTTAATGAGGTGGTCGCTTTTTTTGGTTTTGTCGATGTACTCTGCCATGCGTTCGGTGAGTAATCGATGTTCGTCGCGATAGCGTTTGAGTCGCTGGTTGTGGCGAGTAATTTGTTCAACTTTTTCGTGCAAACTGGCGTTTTCGTTGCGCAGAGAATTGACCTTATGGCGCAGTGAATTAACGGTAAACGATTGGTCGTTATCCGCTTGGTTGAGGGTGTTTTCGTCGGCCACTAGACTGGCTTGCCGGTTAATGATTTTTAAGCTGTCGTGCAGTTGCGATTCTAAATAGCCCACTTCCTCCTGCAATTCGCTTATGCGGGTGTCGTCGTCATCGAATTCATCGAGAAATTGGTTGATTTTATCCACTGATTGCTGTTGGTTTTTGTTATTTTGGATCAGTTCTGAAAAGGGATTTTCTTCCTCGTTAGCTGTATTGTTGTTGCTTTTTTTATACTTCTTTTTTAAATGCTGAATGCGCGTGCGGTATTTAGAGAGAATTATTACAAAAAACAGCCACGACAACAGTAGCAATAATCCTAAATTAACGATAACGGCTACGGCAATATTCAGTGGCATAAGGTTTTTTAGGAGGTAACCACGATCATATGGCCCTGGCCGTAGCCGAGTACGGCAATTTCCAGGTCGATGCGATCGGTGGCAGTGGTCAGTATACTTTTTAATTTGGCAAACGGTTTTTTAACCAAATTGGCTTGCCCCAATTTTAACTTGGCGGATTGTTGGGTGTTGGTATCTAAAAAGGTTTCGCCAATGGTTTGCAGAATGGTATCGCAGGCGGTTTTGTATTCGGGTTCAATGCTATTGGCTTGGCAGTTGGCGCGCACGTCGGTCTCCTGCGCGTTTAACACGGCGCCGGCGATGATGTTGACGGCATTTTTATCCAGCAGGCAAAGTCCGCGTACTTTGTCGTTGATGGGCGAACAAAAAAACGCGAGCACATAGGGGGTTTTTAATTCGTCGGCGGAGAGCGGGTCGGTGGGTTCCAAAAACACTTCGCGCAGGGTTTTTTTATTAATGGCTCGTGCCAAATCATCGCTGTTGGCCATGGCGATGACTTCCGGCGGCGCGTTTTTATAGGCCGTGATTTGTTGTTCTTCTTCGAGTACCGGCAGCACCGTGTTAACCAGCGTGGCCATTTCAAACGGTTTATTAACAATAAAACGAGCACCGGCTTGCTTGGCTTCATCGAGGCGGGTTTTTGAGGTCTCGGTGGTAACAAATCCCACTTTTATGCCGAGCATTTCGCGGTTGAGGGAGTGCAGTAATTCGATGCCGGTCATGCCCGGCATATGCCAATCAGTGATGATTAAATCCGGCTCCCAGTGACGGGCAACATCCAGTGCTTCAATGCCATCGCTGGCCATTTTTATGTCCAGGTTGCTGTAGCCGGCTTTTTCTAGGCCTCGGCGCACGATGTTTTGAATGGCACGGCTGTCGTCAACGATGAGTATTCGCACTGGCGGGCACCTCAGTGGCGAGCATGGCTAATCAATGCGGTGTAAAATGGGCGGTTGGTCGACAGGGCCAAGACTTCGGTTTCGATGGAGTAGTGGGCCAGTAAATCGACTAACGCGGGCTTGTTGATTAGTTGTGGCGACTCCATGCTGTCTTCCAGGGCGAATTCGGTTTTTACCGAGCCGGCAATAATGTTGGAAATTTCCCCAACGGCATCGATGATGTCGGCGTCTTCGACGGCGGGTTCGGGTTTACCGAACATATTGCTGGTCAGTTGCAGGGCTAATCCCGGGTCGATACCCAGTAAAATAGTGTTGTGCGAGGGCATCATGGCCGTGGCCACAAACCAGGATAAATTGTCCATTAAGCTTTCGTCGATGCAGCCATCAGTGGCATAGGCCAGTGGCGTGTGCACGTAGCAGTCCCATGTTTTTTGAATGAGTGAAAACAAGCGCCCACTCGCTAAGGACTCAGTCACTGACAAACCACCTCTGTAATTTCCTTGCGATTGCCTTAAAGCAAAACCCAATCTCTCACAAAATATATAGTTCACCGCGATGGTGAGAGCAAATATGTGCCACTGTTTTAATGACGATGGCCCAATAATTGTTTTATTGTTTATTACTTAAAGGAATTGGAAGAAGTCACCATGGAGCAGTGGGCAATAGCGTGGCGGCCGGGTATTGGCGACCCTACCATCGGCGGTTGGATTACGGTGGTTTTGTATTTTGTTGCGGCCTGGGGGGCGTGGCGAGTCTTGCGCCACTCGTCGGAACTGTTCACGCATCGACTTGGCCGCCAGCGGGCGCTGTGGTTAGTTTTGTGGTTGGCGCTGATTTTTTTGGGTGTGAATAAACAGTTGGATCTGCAATCGCTGATGACCGATATTGGCAGGGTGTTAGCCAAGCAGCAGGGTTGGTATCAAGATCGTAAGCAAGTACAAGCTGCATTTATCGTTGCCGTGCTTATGGTTGCTTTAATGGTAACGGCGCTGCTGGTTTGGCTGTATCGCCGTACGCTGCTCTGCAATGGCTTGGCTATTGTTGGCTTTGTGGTGTTAATGGCTTTTATTATGGTGCGTGCCACGTCTTTTCATGGCTCCGATGTGTTGATTCATTCGAGGCTTATGGGGTTAAAAATAAATTGGTTGCTGGAATGTGGCGGTTTGTTGTTGATTGTCGCCAATGAATGGCTATTGCTGCGAAACGGGGATCAACGAGAGCTACAAGAACGTTTACAGACACCAAAATAGTCAGTCACCTATCTAGCCACCGAAAAATTCCAGCGGCTGAGAAGGCGCGGTGGGTAGCGAAGTAAGCGCCTGTGCTTAAACCCAGCGTCGTACCCGTTGGCAATAGTCGTTGTATTCCTCGCCAAAAAGCTCTCGCAGTGCCTGCTCTTCAGGAACAATTTGCAGCCAAGTCGTTAACACAATAAACAGCACCACACCCACAACCGCCACCGGCGCGGTGAGATACACCACCAATGCCATCAATTGCAGGCAGAGCCCCAAATACATGGGGTTGCGAGTAAAACGGTACACGCCCGAGGTCACCAAGTTGCGGGTCGAATGCGGGCGCAGGGGGTTGATGGTGGTTTTGGCGCGGCGAAAAGCCAGCACGGCGCTCAATTCGATCACCAAACCCGCGAGCACCCACAACCCCACCAGCAGCCATTTGGTGGTGGCCGGTACCGCGTAGCTGGCGCTTATGTTCGCGACATACACCATGGGTCCGGCCATGGCCAGGGCAATTATTGGCGGCGGAATGCGCGCGGCTAAACCGTTAGCACTCGGCACAGTTGTCTTTTTTGTCTGATTGGGCGGTTTTCTGCTCGGCCAATTGACTGGCCGCCACTTTGGCGTCGTTAAAGCCACCTACGTTCACCGCGTTGGTGTAACCCAATTCTTCCATAACTTTTAACGCAATACCGGAGCGACGCCCGGAGCGGCAATACAAATACACCGGCGCGTCTTTATCGGGCACGGCCTGCAAAATGGCTTCTTTAATTTGGGTGTGGGGAATGTTCAATGCGGCGTCGATGTGGCCGGACTGGTATTCGCCTTCGGAGCGCACGTCGAGCCAGATGGCCTGTTGTGAGAGGTCGTCTGCCACGGCCGCACCGGGCATGGCAACGCCCAGTAGCAGCGCTAATTTGTAAATTACGCGTTTGAATGGAGTCATGGCATTTGCCTCAGCTTTGCTATTTGCTAAAAACATCAATTAACACAAAAAATGAATGCTCATCATAAAACAGTGTATCGGCAATCGCCGATACTTGTATCAAATTCGTGACCTTTGCTCAGGCTAAATCGGCGCCAACACTGCAATTGCCCGAGCGCTCGCGTACAATAGCGACCACATATTTGCGAGGTTTGTCATGAGCGACGAAAACACCACTCATTTTGGTTATCAGCGAGTTAACAAAAACGAGAAAGCCGGGCGTGTGGCCGATGTTTTCCATTCGGTGGCGGCCAAATACGATTTGATGAACGATTTGATGTCCGGTGGTGTGCACCGCTTGTGGAAGCGTTTCACCATTGAGATGTCGGCGGTGCGCAAAGGCCAAAAGGTGTTGGATATAGCCGGCGGCACCGGCGATTTAAGCTTTGCGTTTGCCAAACTGGTGGGCGATCAGGGTTCGGTGGTGTTGGCCGATATCAACGATTCCATGCTGCGCGTCGGTCGCGATCGCCTCACTGATCGCGGTTTGGCCGGTAATATCGAATACTGCCAGGCCGATGCCCAGTATTTGCCGTTTCCCGATAACAACTTCGACTGCATCTCCATCGCCTTTGGCCTGCGCAACGTCACCGATAAAGATCTGGCCTTGCGCTCCATGTTGCGAGTGTTAAAGCCCGGCGGCCGCTTGTTGGTACTGGAATTTTCTAAGCCCAAAAATCCACTCATGCAAAAGCTCTACGATCACTACTCGTTTAGCGTGTTGCCGCTGATGGGTAAAGTCATCGCCAACGACAGCGACAGCTATCAGTACCTGGCCGAGAGCATTCGCATGCACCCGGATCAAGAAACGCTGCTGGCCATGATGCAAGACGCCGGTTTCGAGCGCTGCCAGTACCACAACATGACCAATGGCGTGGTGGCGCTGCACGTGGGATTAAAACCTTGATCAGTCAATGGTTGTCGCAGGCACAGCAGTTACTGAGCGAGCCGGGGCCCACCGCCAAAACCGCTTTGTTGCTGGCGTTAGAGCAGATGATCAATCGAGCATTGGTGTACGATCCCGGCACCCGCGCGGGGCTTACGCGCCTGTCCGGCCAGAGCTTACTGATCAACCTCAAACAACCCGACTGGCAAGTGGCCGTTACCGTTGCCGACGACAAAATCGGCTTGCAGGGCCACTGCGAGCAACCCACCACCGAAATCACTGGCAGCGCCGATGCGCTGCTCGCCTGGGTCGTGAGTGGCGAAACCAGCCTGGCCGATTTTGATATCGAAGTGCGCGGCAGCACTCACTTGCTGATTGAGTGGCAAGCGCTGGCGCGCGATCTGGATATCGACTGGCAAGATGCGCTATCGCGACTAACCGGCGATCTGGCGGGCCATACCATTGCCGAAACCCTGCGCCAGGTAAGCGGTTGGGCCAATCTGCGACGACAAAACATGGGCGATCAACTGGCCGAGTTTGTCATTGAAGAAGGTCAGGTTGTGCCCAACCGGGCGCTGTTTGACGATTTTCGCCAACACAATCAGGACCTGCGTTTAACCGTGGATCGCCTGCAAGCGCGCCTCAATCAGGTACGCGAGCAATTGCTGCAAAGGAACGCCGGTTAAGGATTAGTTGTGCTCGCACTGTTTCGCATACTGCAAATTATTTATGCAGCGATAAAATTTCGTCTGGATACCTTCATCGACCTGGAGCGTCTGCCCTGGTTGGCGCGGGTTATTACTTGGCCTTTAAGATGGTTGCCAGAGCCTAACACCACGCGCGGCCAGCGTTTGTGCGGCTTTTTTGAGCACATGGGGCCTGTGTTTGTTAAGTTTGGCCAGGTGCTCTCCACCCGGCCCGATCTTATGCCCTACGATTTGGTCGAGCACCTCGACAAGCTGCAAGATGACGTCGCCCCCTTTCCCAGTGATCGGTTCATCGAGTTGGTGCAAACCGCTCTAGAAGCCTCCATCGACGAACTGTTTGCACAATTCGACTACCAACCGTTGGCCTCGGCCTCCGTAGCGCAGGTGCACTGCGCGGTGTTGCACGACGGCCGCCAAGTGGTGGTAAAAGCCGTGCGGCCCGAGCTGGCGCCAATTATCGAAAAAGACATCGCCCTGCTGCGCGTGATTGCCTGGATAGCTCAGCGCGTCAGTGCCGACGGTAAGCGCCTGCACCTGCCGGAGGTGGTGGAAGACTACCGTCACACCATTCTCGACGAACTGGATTTAATGCGCGAGGCCTCCAACGCCAGCCAATTGCGGCGCAACTTTAAAGATTCGCCACTGCTCTACGTGCCCGAAGTGTATTGGCCCTATTGCCGCCGCAACGTCATGGTGATGGAGCGCATTTACGGCATTCCGGTTACGCACATCGAAGCATTGCACGCACAAAACACCGATATGCGCCGCCTGGCCGAGCGCGGCGTGGAAATTTTCTTTACCCAGGTGTTTGAACACAATTTTTTTCACGCCGATATGCACCCGGGCAACATTTTTGTGGCCACCGAACAACCGTGCAATCCCCAGTACATTGCCGTGGACATGGCGGTGGTGGGATCGCTGTCGCGCGAGGACCAGTACTATTTAGCACGTAATATTTTGGCCATGTTTCGCCGCGATTATCGCCAAGTGGCCGAGCTGCATGTGTTCAGCGGTTGGGTGCCCGCCGACACCTCCGTGGGTGAGCTGGAAGCCGCCGTGCGCAGTGTGTGCGAACCCATATTCGAAAAACCGTTGGCGGAAATCTCGTTTGGCCAGGTGTTGATCAGCCTCTTTCAAACTGCTCGTCGCTTTAATATGGAAGTGCAGCCGCAACTGGTCTTGTTGCAAAAAACCTTGCTCAACATTGAAGGCTTGGGCCGACAGCTCTATCCAGAGCTGGATCTTTGGTCCACCGCACACCCGTTTATGGAAAAATGGCTGCGCGATCGTTTCCATCCCAAGTCGCTATTGCGCGAGTTGCGCCGTTACGGGCCAGAGTGGATGGAGAAATTCCCCGAAGTGCCGCACTTGTTGTTCAACAATTTAGAGCGCTTTGTGGAACTGGCCGAAATGGCACCAAAACTGGAAGAAGCCGGTCGCGCGGTGGCCGTTCGCGAGCGCAAAAAGCGCCACAAACTGCGATTTTTGTGGCTGCCGTTGGCCCTGGCTGCCGCACTCAGCGCCTGGCCTGCGGCCTGGCAGTGGCTGATGGATTTATCGCCCTATACGCTGGGCTTGGCGGCACTGGCGCTATTGGCCTGGTTGATAGTGGGTTAGGCTCGGCAATGTTCGAAATCACGTCGCGACAATGGATTTGTTTCCAGGCGAGGGCAAACCCCTTACACTAAGCGCCAGTTATTGAACAAATGAACGGTATCGACTTGAGTCATACCGAATTTAAGGATTTTATGTATGTCTGACTCCACATCGTGGCTCGACGAAGTGCGCTGGACCAGCGATGGGTTGGTACCGGCCATTGCGCAAGACGCCGATTCGGGTCGACTGTTGATGATGGCCTGGATGAACCGCGAGGCATTGGCTCTCACCGCCGAGAAAAAACAAGCGGTTTACTATTCCCGCTCGCGCCAGCAACTCTGGCACAAAGGCGAAAGCTCTGGCCATCAGCAAGAAGTCGTCGATCTGCGCATCGACTGTGACGCTGACGTCATCTTACTAACAGTTAAGCAAAAAGGTGGAATTGCCTGTCATACTGGGCGTGAGTCTTGCTTTTATCGTCGCCTAGATCAGGGCCAGTGGCAGACGGTAGATCCAGTCATTAAAAATCCGGAAGATATTTACGGCTAGCGTCGCGGCTGGTCATTAACGGCTAGGAATTAACCATGAGCGATGTGTTAAATCAGTTAACCGCTATCATCCAAGCGCGCATGGCCGAGAGCAACCCAGACAGCTCCTACGTGGCAAGTCTGCACGCGAAAGGCTTAAATAAAATATTAGAAAAGGTCTCGGAAGAATGTGCCGAGACGCTGCTGGCGGCTAAAGATGCGCAAACCAGTGGCGAGACTCAAGATTTGATTTACGAGACGGCCGATCTCTGGTTTCACAGCTTGGTGATGCTGGCGCATATGGGCGTCGACACCGACCAAGTATTGGCGGAATTGGCGCGTCGTTTTGATATGTCTGGCCTGGCCGAAAAAGCCGCGCGGGGCAAATAGTCGGCTCCGAGCAAATCGGAGCGAGCAACAGTTTTTGTCGCGTGCTTACGGCTTGCGACAGTTATGAAAGGAGAGTTGACGTGATCGGTGGCATAAGTATTTGGCAGCTATTAATTATCCTCGCCATTGTGGTGTTGTTGTTTGGAACCAAGCGCCTGCGCAGTATCGGCGGTGATTTGGGCGGCGCCATAAAAGGCTTTAAAAAAGCCATGGATGAAGACAAAGACGACGATAAAGATCAGCCTGCTAAAAAAGTCGAACACTCTGAGTCTGACGCGCCCGAAAAAACCGCGGAAGAAAAGCAATCCACCCACTAACGATTGTTTAGGAGCACTGGGTGTTCGATATCGGCTTTTTTGAAATCATGGTCATTGCTGTGGTGGGTTTGTTGGTCATCGGTCCCGAGCGCCTGCCCGAAACCTTGCGCACGCTGGCACTGTTAGCCGGGCGTGTTAAGCGCGGTTTGCGCGATACTCGCCAGGAGTTGGAAAAGCAAATTGGTGCCGATGAAATTCGCCGGCAATTGCACAACGAAGAAATTCTGGCACGCGTGGAAAAAACCCGACGGCAAATTAACGAGGGCATCGATCTGCCGCGCCAGCTCGGGCAGAGTGTATTAGACGATTACGAAGAGCCGCAAAGCCACCAATTTGGCACACACGAGCCGGGTGGCGATCGACAAAAGCCCACGCAGCGCTTTGAGCCCTCCAATATCGATCCCGATATCGGCTCTCACGACGGTCACCAAAGCTCGGATATGCAATCCGCCGATCACCAAAGTATTGATAACCAAGGTATTGATAACCAAGCTATTGATCGCAAAAATACCGAGCACGCAGCTGTCGAACATCAGGCCGTGGGCCATCACACCGATCAGCAATACGATGCTCACCCTCAGCACAATGCTGAACCCAGCGAGCCCAGTGCCAACGATCATCACGAACCGCTGCCTGACCCCGATTCACCGGAACCCGCACCCACAGACACCTCAAAAACTTCATGAAAGCGTCCAAAACTGGCACTGATACCGAGCAGCCGTTGGTTGCTCATTTAATTGAGCTGCGCGATCGCCTGTTACGCGCCATTTTGGCGGTGGCTTTGGTGGTTGTGGTGATTTTTGCGCTGGGTTTATCCAACGATATTTACACCTACGTATCGCTGCCGCTGCAAAAGTTTTTGCCCGAAGGCACCAGCATGATCGCCACGCAGGTGGCCTCGCCGTTTTTAACGCCGTTTAAATTATCGCTGTTTGTCTCGGTATTAATCGCCTTGCCCTATTTGCTCTATCAAATCTGGTCGTTCGTAGCGCCGGCGTTATACAAAGAAGAAAAAAACTTAGTGGTACCGTTGCTGATTTCCAGCGTGGTGCTGTTTTATTTGGGAATGACCTTCGCCTATTTTGTGGTGTTTCCCATTGTGTTTGGCTTTTTTACCTCGGTGGCCCCCGAGGGCATATCGGTGATGACCGATATCGGCAGCTATTTGGATTTTGTTTTAAAGCTGTTTTTTGCCTTTGGTTGCGCGTTTGAAATTCCCATCGCCACGGTGTTGTTGATTTGGTCCGGCGTTACCGATTCCAAATCACTGGCGCGTAAACGGCCCTACGTGATTGTGGGGTGTTTTGTGTTGGGCATGTTGCTCACACCGCCGGATGTTATTTCGCAATCCCTGCTGGCGTTGCCCATGTGGCTGCTGTTTGAAGTGGGTATTTTCTTTGGCCGCTTTGTGGGCCGATCCAAAGCGCGCGATGGCGACAGCGCTGAAGATAACGATTCTGCGGAAAATAATTCGGCGGATTTGCGCTAACACTAAAGCGTTTTGTTTACCAAAATGCGCCAATAAAAAACGGCAATTTTAGCGCTAGCCGAAAGCTCGCTAGTTAAGCGTAATATCGGTTGGTGCCTGGCCCAAGCTCTCCTGGCGACACAACAATACTTGATCAATTACTCGTTCAAAGCTTGCCACCACTTCTGGGTCGAATTGGTGGCCGGCATTTTCGCGCAAATAATTTAACGCTTTCGAGACTTTCCAGCTTTCCCGGTAGGGGCGATCGGACGTCAGTGCGTCGAACACATCGCACACGGCAACGATGCGACTGTAAAGCGGGATTTCCTCGCCTTTTAAACCGGCGGGATAACCGCTGCCATCCCAGCGCTCGTGATGAGTGCGGGCAATGGTGGCGGCAATTTGCATGAGTTTGGAGTCGTGAGCGCCCAAAATTTTAGCGCCGATTTCCGGGTGGGTTTTAACCGTTTGCCACTCTTCGTCGTCGAGACCGCCGCACTTGAGCAAGACCTGATCAGGAATGGCGATTTTGCCCATGTCGTGCATAGGGCTGGCTTGTTGCAGCAACTCGCATTCTTCTTGAGTCAAACCCAGTTCGCGAGCGACTAAATAAGCGTATTGGCTGATGCGAAATACGTGCGAGCCGGAGTGAGAATCGCGGTATTCGGCGGTTTTGGCGAGGCTGTCGATGAGTTTGATTTGAGTGCTGTAAAGTTGCTGGGTGCGTTCGAGGACTTTTTCTTCGAGATGGTCTTTCTGTTCGCGCAGTTGGTTGTGCAACATGCGCACTTCCAAAATATTGCGTACGCGCAACAACACTTCTTCGCGTTTAAACGGCTTACTGATGAAATCTTTTGCCCCAGAAGCCAAACATCGATGATGGGTTTCCAGGCTGTCGTCGGATGTGAGCACTAAAACTGGCAGGTAATCCTGGGGGTTGTCGTTGCTCAATTGCTGTAAAACGTCGAAACCACTCCAAATGGGCATGTGAATATCGAGAGCGATAAGGTCGTAGTGGTTATTGCGATGCAACGCGCGCACCGCGCCAGGATCGATGGTGGAATCGATGCGATGATAGCCGTCCGAGCGCAGTATTTTTTCGATGATGGCAATATTAATAGGATCATCATCGACGACCAGTATTTTGCCTTCGTGGGGCTCTACGGCTGCCGGGCGAAACTCGTCTGTGCTTTGTTCCGATAAAGACGCCATGTTCTAGCTCGTTGTTTACGCTTTGAGTCAGTCAAAATAATTGTTTAGTGTTTAATATGCCAACGCCTAGTGTTTAAAGTTTTGCAAATATGCAGCAAAACCCTAGTGCCTGGCTAATACATTATTGGGAATTATTAGATTTATTATTAATTGTGGAAAAATCTTTTAGCGCAGGGTGTTTTATTCTGGTGCAATTGAAGTTTTTAATCAGCCCCAGTGCTATGCCCGGTTAAAAGACTTATCTTTCCCGAATAATTTAACTTTCTATTATAAAGGTTACGGGGCCGTCATTTATTAACAAAATTTGCATATCTGCGGCAAAAATTCCGCTGGCGACGGGTTCGTGGCGTTTTTTCACCGTTTGCACAATATAATCGTACAAATTTTTGGCTTTTTCAGGCGATGCGGCGCGAGAAAACCCAGGACGATTGCCCTTTTTAACTTCGGCGGCCAATGTAAACTGTGAAACTAATAATAAACCACCTGTAATATCCTGCACGTTTAAATTCATTTTACCGTCGACATCGGCAAAAATTCTTAATTGCAGTAGTTTCCTGATTAATTGATCAGCATTTTCGGTGGTGTCTTGTTGTTCAACGCCGATAAAAACCAGCAAACCCTGATCAATTGCCCCCACGGTTTCACCGTCTACGGTGACTGTTGCCTGACGAACTCTTTGAATGACAGTTTTCACAAATTAACTCTTCGATTTAAATGACCCTTCGGTTAATTAACTTCCGTTATTTAAGCGCGAATTAATTTGGGATTTTTTTAATTTTTTTCCAAGCGCAGCGCAAAATCGCGAGTGGCTCGAACTAACGCATCGACAATACCGGCTTCGCGGCTGGAATGTCCGGCGTCGCGAATTATTTTAAGTGCTGATTCCGGCCATTGATCGTACAGTGCCACAGCGTTATCCAATGGGCAGACCATATCGTAGCGGCCGTGAACAATAACGCCGGGAATATCTTTAATGATTTCCATATTGGCCAGTATTTGATTGCTTTCAATAAACGCGTCGTGCATGAAATAGTGTGTTTCTATTCGCGCCAGCGCGATGGCCACATGCGGCGCGGTAAAATTATCCACCAATTCGTGATTGGGTCTTAAACTTGAGCATTGCGCTTCCCATTGCGACCAAGCTTTGGCCGCCCCCATTTGCGCCAATTCATTACTGCTGGTTAATCGCTGGTAATAGGCCGACAGCAAATTGCCACGCTCGGATTCGGGAATGTGGTTGACAAAGTTTTGCCAGTAATCGGGAAAAATATGCGCCGCGCCGCCTTGATAAAACCAATCGAAATCTTTTTGTCGGCACAGAAAAATACCGCGCAAAATTAAACCCAAAACACAATTGGGGTGGCTTTGGGCGTACAACAAACTCAACGTGCTACCCCAAGATCCGCCAAACAATAGCCATTGATCGACGTTTAAATGTTGGCGCAGGGCTTCCATGTCATCGATCAGCGCTTGTGTATTGTTGTGCATTAACTCGGCGTAGGGTTTGGATCGGCCAGCGCCGCGTTGATCGAATAAAATAATGCGGTATTTCTCGGGATCAAAAAAGCAGCGATCGGACGCGTGACTCCCACCGCCCGGCCCACCGTGAACAAACAACACGGGGATGCCATCGGGATTGCCGGATTCTTCAAAATAGAGCTCGTGAGGTTCTTGTACGGCAAGAAAGTCGCTGCGATAGGGTTTTATTTCCGGATAAAGTACCAGCATGTGTTTTCCTGTAACGGCTGAAGGGCCCCGGAATCGGGGGTTGCGCGCTCAAGCTAATATTCAGTTTAGTGGTAAATGAGATTTTCACCCGGCGGATCCGTGTCCGCCGCCATCAAGCCAGAGCGCAGAACAAAAATCACTCTAGCGCCAAGCTACCGTGACTGTAAAGTCCGGTGGCTTGTATGTTTATTGCTGCAGGTCAATTTAGGTGAGTAACAGCGCGCCAGTCCCATCGAGGGGGCTTGGACGCCATTATGGACGCCACTGCGACCTAAAACGTCGAATGCGCAACAACACGATTGACTGGCGTTACGCCGCACCGCCCTGCGCTTGCACGGGGCTGTCGTCCTCGCTTTCGGACACGCTTGGAATTGATTCGCTTTGATTGGGGATTTCGATGGGGGTTTGCTGGCGCGCTGTGGCTTTGTTGAGAAGATTGTTGAAGCGTTCGACGAAAGGTTGGGGGGAGAGGACTTGGACATCGGGCAGGTGGGGCAAAAGGCGAGCAATCAGCAGATCCTGATCGATCAGTGGCAGGCTTAAATAAAAGGTGCCCTCCTGCCAGTGACCCTGCTGCTCGGGGTGCCAGCACTGCTGGGCCACCCGGTAGGCGCTGTCGCCCCAAAATTTAAGCTGCAGTTGCAGCGGCTGCTGCTGGTTGTAGCCAAACTGATTGGCGAAGAACTTTTCGATGTTTTTTGCGGCCATTTCCCGACTGCGGTCGGTGAGGATTTCCGCGTTCTCGATGCGCGCCACGTCAAAGCAGCGCAACTGGTGCTGGCGATGGCACCAAGCGGCCAATTTCCAACTGCCAGCGCGGTAACTCAGCATTTGCGGGCAAATGTTCATGCACACTGCGCCGTCGTTCGGGTCTTGATAGGTTATGGCCAGTTGACGGCGGTCGATTAAACCCTGCACCAATTGGCACAGTTGCGGTTGCAGGCAATAGGGCGGTTCGTCGCTTTGGTATTGCACGCGCCGCTCGAATTGGTAGAGACTGATTTTTCGCTGGCGGAGCAGTCGGTTGAGTGGGCCTTCTAACTGGGCTAGATCGTCGTGCAGCAATCCCGGTTGCGTCTCAGACAACAACTGCAGCAAGCGGGTGGTGAGCACAAACTCATCGGGATTCAGCCAAAAACTGGGCAATTGATAGTCGCGACCGCGGGCTTCGCAATAGCCATAATCGTGGTTTTCGGGGCACTGCTCAATGGGCGCATCCAGGTAAGCGCGCATCTGCTCGATTAAGGCTGTGGTGTCGGCAGGTTCGATTTTTAAATCGGCACTGATGGTCTCCAGGGACAATTTCCTGCGGCGGGGGGGGAAGAGCTGATGAATTCTTTCGATTTGTTGGAACTTAGTCATGGGCTCGATCCGATGCCTGGAGATCCTTAGTTTTTGTTAATGCCAACAAGGCTGCCACGGCGAATGCCGCGCTTGATGAAGCGAATTCGGTGCAATGGTTGTGATGAGGCCGCCACTCCCCGATTCAACGGCCAAAACGCGAAGTCTGGGCTGAACAAAAAACCCAGTGATACCGCGGAAACTGCTTGTGCCAATTAACCCCAATTGGCGCATAAATCATGCACGAACCCCGTCCAGATGTGAACCGGTCTCAACTCCATGTTTTGTGACGGAGTTCACAGGGGTGTCAAGTGATTCGGTTAAAAACTGTAAATTCGTGCGACATCTTATCGTCAAATTGTCGTGTTTTTGGTCTCCAGTCTTAGAAAGTGACTAAAATTTGATACTTTTGTGCAACCAAAACCGATTATTGGTCGAGTATTTAATTTAATTCGATATTTGCTAAATTAGCTTTGATCGTACTAGTCTGTAAACACCCTTCAGTTGGCGGAGCGCATCATGGCAGATCTTCAAGCCCATCACGATCACGTGGTGGTGGATTATTATTCCGATATTTTGTGCGTGTGGGCTTGGATTGCCCAGCGGCGTATCGAAGAGCTCGACGAGCAGTGGGGCAAGCGGGTTCAACTGCACTACCACTGCATGGATGTGTTCGGCGACGTACCGGGCAAAATGGCCAAACAGTGGCAGGCGCGCGGAGGTTACGCCGGCTTTGCCGAGCACGTTAAGCACTCGGTGCAACCGTTCGATCATATTACTCTGCACGCCGACCTCTGGCACAAAACACGTCCTCAGTCGTCTTTTCCGGCCCATTTACTGATCAAAGCCGTGGCGCTGGTGGCGGGCGAGTCGGTTTCCGCCCAATACGCTTTGCAATTGCGCCGGGCTTTTTTCGAGCAGGCCATCGATATTGGCCGCAAGGATCTGTTACTGGCCGAGGCCGAGCCATTGGGCGTTGCCACGGCGGCTATTCAGGCACAGTTGGACTCGGGCCGAGCTTACGCGGCGCTTATGGCCGACTATCAAAAGGCCAAAGCCGAGGGATTAAAAGGCAGCCCCAGTTACATTTTGGACGGCGGTCGGCAGGTGCTGTTTGGCAACGTGGGTTATCGCGTACTGGCGGCCAACGTGGAGGAATTGCTGCGCAATCCAGGCGATGAAGCCAGTTGGTGCTAATGGTTTATGCCGTCGGTGGCCGCGTGAGCTGATTAACCTTGAGGCGGATTTTGATGCCTAGAGGGTTTTAGGTGCCAAATCCAGAGTGCCGGCGTCGCTGTCGATGGCAAAGGTAAATTGCCGCAGCACATTCATGCCCAGTAGGCCGTCGGCGGCCAGCCCTGTTAAATCCAGCACGGCAAATTCCACATCGCGCAATTCGTAGGGGCCGAGGGTAACCTGCTCGACGCGGTAAATCTCGGCCAATACCTGCCCGCCGGCAGTGTTCATGCGGGTGGCGCGCACGTAGGTGGCACCGGGCAACTGCGACAGGCTTTGGCGATTGATCACCGATAAGCTGGCCCCGGTATCCAGCAACAATTGCAAATCGGAAGCATCGGCGCGAATGGGCACCAGTAAATGCTTGTTGTATTTACGCAACACCATTTGAGTGGCGTCGGGTTGTTGAATCTGCTGAATGTTGTCTTTGAGTTCATCAACCAAGCGCTGGCTGTTGGGCAATTGCTGCAAGCGCGCCAGGTGTAACTCAGCTTGATCGAGATTTTTTTGGTGCAGATGAACCTGAATTAACTTCACCAAAAAGGCGCTGTTTTCCGGCTCGCGCCACAGCAGTTCGTCCAAATATTCCAGCGCCTGCAGCCATTGCGCCTGCTCGATAAACTCATCTACTGCGACCAGTGCCAGTTGCTCGGCTTTAGCCACCATGTTGCTGCGCTCATCGGCGGCCAAGGATTCGGCCAGACCGTAATAGGCCGTGCTGGCCTCGGCCCACTGGTTTTGCCGCTCCAGCAGCAGGGCTTGCGTGAGCAGAAAATCCTCGTTGTAGGGATAGGCATCCAGCAGGGCGTTGAGCGCGCGCTCGACAAATTCGTGGTGGCCGTCGTTTAAGCGATCGGTAAGCTCTTGCGACCAAGCCAACTGCAGCTCGGCGGCCTGCCATTGGGAGTTTTCCTGCAGTTGATCCATGGCGGCAATGGCCAAACCGTAGTCTTCTTGCTGGAGCCAAATCAGGGCGCTTTCACTTAAAAATACGCGCGGCTTTTCGCGCTTGGCGGGGGGGCTTTCGGGCGATGGCGCGGCGGCGGTGGTGGCAAAGTGCTGAGCGTAATACTGCCAGAAGTTCACCAACAGCGAGGCGAACAGCAAAACAACCAAAACGGAGGTGTGGAGTCGAGCCTGTGCAGCCATGGTGGTCTGTCCATTCCCGGGCTAAAAAGCCCGGAAAATTGAAAAGGCTCGGTAAGGATTAGGTCGCCGAGGCCTGGTAAATGGATTCGATAGCGCTATCGAGCAGGGCGTTGAATTCCTCGTCGGACTGCTGGGCCGATAGGCCTTCGGTCAGCGCCCGTGAGAAGCTGGCAATCATGCCCGGATTGGCCGCCGTTTTAGCGTTGGCGTCGTCGCGGGAATAACCGCCCGATAAGGCTACCACTTTCACAACATTAGGATGATTGATGCATTCCTCATAAAAGCCGGCAACACTCGGCAAGCTTAATTTCAGCATAACCAGTTGGTCTTCAGCCAGAGCATTCAGTTGTTCTAATATTTTAGCCTTTAACAGCGCTTCTGCCTCGGCTTTTGAGTCGCTGTGAATGTCGACTTCTGGCTCGATGATGGGCACTAAACCGGCCGCGATGATTTGCTTACCGATTTCAAACTGCTGATCAACAATGGCGCTGATGCCCGCTTCGTTGGCTTCGGCCACAAACGAGCGCATTTTGGTGCCAAACACATCTTGCGCTTTGGCTTTGGCCAGCAATTCGTCCAGGTTGGGAATGGGTTTCATCAATTGCACGCCGTTTTCCAACGCTGCTAAGCCCTTATCGACTTTCAAAAAGGGCACCACTTGTTTTTGCTGCCACAAAAAAGCCGCCGAAGGCATGCCTTCGATATCGCGCTCTAGGGTGTTTTCAAACAAAATCGCGCCCAAAACGCGCTCACCGCTGAACGCCGGGCTGGTGATAATGCGAGTGCGCATTTGGTGCACCAAGTCAAACATGGCCTGATCGTTGTCGTAGGCGTCTTCATTGATGCCGTACAAGCGCAGCGCTTTGGGTGTGCTGCCCCCGCTTTGGTCTAACGCTGCAATAAATCCCTTTTGTGTTTTGATCTTTTCAAGTTGTGCATTAAAGCTTGACATAGTTAACGCTTCCCATTCGTTTAACAGGCAGACTGCCAATTTGCGAGGTTGAAGATTGAGTGTGCAGAAAAGGCGAAAGTTATCACAAAATCGCCAATTGTGGCACAAGATCGCTTGCCCGGTCGGCAAAATTGGGGGTGGTGCTGGACAAGTCTGCGCTGGCCATTAACATTACGTCGCTCAATTTTCCGCACTCCGGCACGATTTCATGTCGCAAGATCTCGGTTCCCAACTACAAAATCTTTATCAGCAATACGGCCATATCGAGGGTGTGCAGTTTGAGTTGCACCAAAATTTGATTTCCGTGTATGTGCAATCACCCCTGGCCGAGGCGCGGGTGTTTTTGCAGGGCGCGCAGGTGAGTCATTTTCAGCCGGCCGGCCATCAGCCGGTGCTCTGGTTGAGCGACGCCAATGTCTACCAACGCGGTCAGCCGCTGCGTGGCGGTATTCCGATTAGCTGGCCCTGGTTTGCAGAGTTTAGTAAAAACCCCGCCGAACTCCAGCGTCAAATTAACGCCGACGAGCCACCCCCCGCGCACGGGTTCGCCCGCAATCACGACTGGCAGTTAACTGAGTTGAGTCGCTCGGGCGATGTTTTCGAGTTGCAGTTCGGCTGGCAACCCCAATCGCCGTGGTGGCCCTTCGACTGTACTCTGTCGCTAAAAGTGGTGGTCGGGCGCGAACTCAGCGTGCAGCTCACGGTGCATAACGCCGGCAGCGAGGCGTTTTACTACGCGCCGGCGCTGCACAGCTATTTTGCGGTGGGCGATGTGCGTCGAGTATTGGTCACCGGCCTGGAAGGGCAATCGTATTTTGATGCCACAAACCAATGGCAATTGGCCGAGCAAGTAGGTGATTTAACGGTAGATGGGGAATTGGATCGCATTTACGAACAGGTGCCCGATGCCATCGAATTGGTTGATCCTGCCCTAGAGCGCACCATCCGCATCAATCAACAAGGACTGCCGAGCCTGGTTACCTGGAATCCCTGGCACGAAAAAGGTGCTCGCCTCAGCCAGTTCCATTCTGACGACTATCACAAAATGCTCTGTCTTGAACGTGCGGCGTTATTAAAAAATGATGTTTTGTGCGAATCTGGCGCATATTGTCATCAAAATTTAGTCATTACAGTAACATAATAGTCACCACGGCCTGACAGTACCGCTTTACCCGTCCGATAGCTGGCCCGCTAATTCTAATAAATTCTAATTTAATGTCGGTTTTTCGTAGAGGAATGGGAAGTCCGGAACGTATGCCAGGCGTTTTCTG
>CAYFFE010000002.1:0-74000 GCA_964342265.1 uncultured Cellvibrionaceae bacterium
AAAGCAAAGCATTACCGACAAAGCAATCACATCAGTGAAGACCTCGGCACAGCGGTAACCGTGCAGGCCATGGTTTTTGGCAACAGCGGTGCCCACGCCGGTGCCGGCGTAGGATTTACACGCAACCCCACCACCGGCGATAAAGTGCCTTGGATTGATTTTTTGTTAAACGCACAAGGCGAAGATGTGGTATCCGGCCGACGGAACGCGCGCGGCAGTGACGATTTAGCTCGTTGGTTTCCTAAGCCTTGGCACGATTTGCAAGAGGCCATGCGACGACTGGAGCACCATTTTAAAGATATGCAGGATATTGAATTTACCATCGATAACGGTCAACTCGCGCTATTACAAACCCGTAGCGGCAAGCGCACACATTTCGCTGCGGCACAACTGGCGTTGGATTTTGCCGACGAAGGCATTATTACGCTCGACGAAGCCTGGCAAAGACTCGAAAAATTACCCAAAGATTGTTTAATTCGTCGACGGGTAAGCGATCAATTGGGTCAGCAACACAACCCTATTACAACCGCCGATACCGCCAGCACTGGTGTTGCCTCTGGAAAATTATGTTTAAGCGAAGCCAAGGCAATTTATTTTAAACAAAAAGGCGAAAACGTAATTTTGGTTCGACCCGATGCCGAAACCAAAGACATAAAAGCCTTAGAAATTGCCGAGGGTTTACTCACTCAACGGGGCGCCCGCACCTCCCACGCAGCCGTGGTGGCACGGCATCTGGGCAAAGTGTGTTTAGTGGGAGCTCAAAAGACGCAAATAATTGAAGAGAGCGGCAAAGTCATTATTAATGATCGCGAATTTTTAGAAGGCGACGCTCTTACTTTGGATGGTAATACCGGGAATATTTACAGCGGAATATTAGAAACCGTAGAGGAACCCGACCCACTGCTAACCGAAAGAATTAATCAACTTAAATTAAAGCGACAACCGACACATTAAAACGATGAGCATTAGTAACAATTAATCGATCGCAGTTTCGGATAATAAATCGCGTTTATTACCAAGAGCAATACGGCGCAGCTAGTAAATTAACATTATAGTATTTGGGGTCACCCGTGACTTCTTCGATAACCCAAGGCGGCAGAGTGATCGATTCGTTTTCGTCGGTCAGCTCCACCTCGGCCACTATCAAGCCTTGATTGTCACCGTGAAAAATATCCAACTCCCAAGTGTGCTGAGCAAAAGGAATGCAATAGCGTGTTTTTTCGATGATGGGTCCAGAACACAATTGATCTAACATGGATTTTGCATCAGCGACAGGAATGGGGTATTCAAACTCAACCCGTGTTGCACCGGTATTGGCACCTTTAAGCGTTAAAAAAGCCTGGGGGCCTTGAATTCTTATTCTAACAGCGGTTTTATCTTGCGTGGCAATGTAACCCTGACAAATGACCTTTCCGCTGGGAAGTGATAATTGGGTAATTTGGTTGGCATCCACCAAAAACTTTCGTTCAATTTCTAATGGCATTGTTACAACTCGACCGAAGATTTATATTCGCCTTCAAGGCATTCGTAAAATTCTGCAACTTTAAGGGCATACAGTTTTTTACCAATGGTTTTACTGAGTTTGTGCATGGATTTTTGTTCTTTATTAATAATTCGAACAATGGTTTTCTTGTCATTTTCTTGCAAACTGGCACTATTTACTAGCCATAGGTTTAGCTCACTCAAGTCGTGGTAGTCACCCAACAAATCAGCAAGCGACTTGGCGGGACTTTTAAACGGCTCTAGTAAATTCTTTGCTAAGGGTTGCATAAAATCCACTTGATAGCACAAATCCTTTACGCGTTTGCGCCAATCATGCATGGCTTCCGCGCTGGGTTCTTTACGACAGTGTTTGTACAGCGTTCGGCCTTTGCGATAACTTTTGGTTAAACCAGCCACTAAAACCAAACCATCGGTGGTAATTAATGGTAAGGGTTGTGACAACTCGGTATTGATTATAGAAATGGCTGCAGGAACGGCATTTACGGATTGCTCACCGCTGGCTTTTTTAACGGCCTCAGCTTGGTTGTTAACGAGCAGTTGGTGTAAATTATTAAAGCTGGACGTATTTTTTGGCGTTTTATAGTGAGTTTGTAAACGCTGTAAACACTCTAATAATGCATCTGCGTCGCGCACATCCGATAGGCTGTTGGCGAGATCTCGGCAACAATCGTTGCGGTGATTATATTCCACTTCGCCTACACCGGTTCTAGACAGGCGCAACAGCGAACGAATTTTCTTTAGATTTTTACGGGCATCGTGTATGGCTTCCTGACGGTCGACTACCTCACGTTCCAATTCTTCCATACAATCGCGCAATAATTGCCGATACACTCGAGCCACGGTAGCGGCGGTTCCTTCGTGTGTGGCAAATTGGTAGGCCATAAATGCTCCTAAACCCTATTTTATATTTAACTTTTCAGGCTAGGCCTGTTCGATAAGCCAGCAGTGATGGATTTTACTGTTGCGTTTAAAATCGGGATCCAAACTCTGCTGAGTATAATCTTTAACCGTGTATTTCTCTAAAGCCTGAGCATCTAACTTAAACCCGCGAAGATTATTAGAGAAAATTAATAAGCCACCGGGGTTAAGCAGCTCCATACAACGTTTTATTAGGCTTACATGATCACGCTGCACATCTAACACTTGCTGTATGCGCTTGGAGTTAGAAAAAGTGGGCGGATCGAGAAAAATCATATCGAAGCCTTCTCGACACTGAGTTAACCACTCCAAGCAATCTGCTTGTTCGAAGCGATGCTTACTACTGACCAATTTATTAAGCCTGAAATTACGCTCCGCCCAATTGAGATAGGTTTTCGACATATCCACACTAACCGTTTCTTTAGCGCCGCCCAGCGCGGCATGAACACTGGCCGTGGCGGTATAGCAAAATAAATTAAGAAACTTTTTATTATGAGCGTGCTCATAAATGTACTGGCGAATCGGCCGATGATCCAAAAACAAACCGGAGTCTAAGTAATCCCATAGATTGATTTCAAACGTCGCGCTGCCTTCGGTACAGGTTATAGCATTCGATTTATCAGAGTCGAGACGCTCGTATTGGCTTTTACCCTTGTTGCGCCGCCGCGTTTTGATGCTTGTTTTCTCCAAATCGGGCTGAATAACTTGTTTTACTGCCGCGATGATGTCGTTTAGCCGCGCTTGTGCTTTTTCTTCATCAATGGATTTAGGCGCTTGATATTCTTGCACATGCACATAGTCACCGTACACATCAATCGCCGCCGAGTACTCGGGCATATCCGCATCGTACAGCCGATAGCAAGTGACGTTTTGCTTATCCCGCCATTTGCCTAAATGTTTAAGATTTTTTTGCAAACGGTTGATAACCATTTTTGCGCCTTCGGTGATTTTATAGGGATCACGAGGACTTGTTAATGTTTCGATGGGCGGAGGTGCATTAACAACACTCTGCTCGTTAATATCGAACATCAGTAATTCAGCGGGAATCGTACCGTTAAATAGTTTGTATTTTTTATGGCTGCGCAAGCCCATAAATTTTCCCGCGTCGGGATTACCGGTAAACACGCCGGCTTGCCAACCCATAAATTCCGTTTTTAGTCGGTTACCCAAATCCGCATACAAACCCGCCAATTGCTCTAGCTCACCCAAGCGCTCACCGTAAGGTGGGTTGGTAATGATTAAACCTGGTGTTAGCTCAGCGTGTGTGGGCTTTTTAAATTCCTGCAAAGGTTTGGGTAAAACCCGTACTTTGTTGTAAAAGCCGGCCCTTTCAATATTATTTTGTGCGGCATCTAGTACGCGTTTGTCACTGTCGTAGCCGCGGATTTCTGGAATTTTATCCAAATCAATACGCGCCCTTGCTTCTTCACGCAATGCCAACCAATGATCATTTTCATGATTTAACCAATGCTCGAAAGCAAAAACCGGACGTTTTAACCCGGGTGCCATGTCGGCGGCGATCATTGCCGCTTCGATTAAAAAAGTCCCGGAGCCGCACATAGGATCGAGCAAACACCCGCCTTGCGCGGCAATGTTTGGCCAGTTACTGCGGTAGAGAATGCCCGCGGCCAAATTCTCTTTTAGTGGTGCCGCGCCCTGATCAAGGCGGTAGCCCCGTCGGTGCAAGCTTTCTCCACACAAGTCGAGTAATAACGAGAGTTTGCCCTTTGCTAAACGCGCGTTAATAATCAGATTAGGAGACTGCTTATCCACATCGGGACGCACCGAGAACTGATTTCGCAAACGATCCACGACGGCGTCCTTAACCTTAACAGCCCCAAACTGGCTGTTACGAATGGATCGATTACTGCCCTGAAAGTCTACCCACAATTTTCCATTAGGACTAATATGATCTTGCCAAGCAATTTCGCTAACGCACTCATACAAATCTTCGGCGGTAGTAACTTTAGCGGATATCAATTGCAAAAATACTTTGTTAGCAATTCGCGACCAAAGGCAAATTCGATAAGCCGTGGCTAATTCAGACTCAAACCAAATGCCGCCTACGGTCTCACGTTTAAACTCCCCGCCCAGATCGATAACTTCCTTCTGGAGCAATTGTTCAAGGCCTTTGGGACAGTTTGCGTAAAATTCATACATATATTGTTCATTCAACTAAATGGATTAACCAGACGAAAATCGCCGGCACTGGTGGGTATTTTCCTTTGATTTGGAAGTACCGCTATTTATTTAAGCGACTGTTTATATTTTTATTCACTCTTGAATTGTTTTTCTATAGATAGGTTTATTTTGGTTCGATTTTTTAATAATAATTGAAAACCTAAGTATTTGAGTCAGAACAGATATTATCTGCATAACTTATAAGGTTTAGCCCAAACTATAAAACGTATTCCTTAAGTGGCGAAAAATCAGACTGTTAGCGGGCAAATCTTAACTATTTCCTACATTTATATTACAGGATCGGCCTGTTTGGCATATTTGATGCCATATTGGTAACTATACTGTAACCTAAATTATACTAATCGGTAATATAGCTTTAACTTTTTAGAAATATTTGGTCATTCACAAAGGTACCTTAATTTTGCTCTACTGAGAGTCCGGCTCACGAAAGCTGTCTCTCAAACCACGATTGGTTTCGGTTCTAAATTAAGGATTCGGTAAATGCTTTATCCGCACACGAACTTACCCCTATCCCTCAAATCTTGTTGTTGCTTATCCGCCCTTTTTACTGGGTGAGTGTGTAACGCAGGTTGCCTATGGTGGTTTAAAGGTTATTTGGTGGAGCAGCCGACCCGGGCTGGTTAGCAAACATCATTGAACAATACTAACGACGAGGTACGCTAAACCATGAAACGTCAGAAACGCAATCCATCTGAACGGGCTTTCTCCAAAGGGTATGTGGCTGGTTTTGAAGGGAGATCGCGCAGTGCGTGTCCCCACGAAACTCTGAAGATTCGTTACGATTGGCTTAACGGCTGGCGTGAAGGTCGCAAAGACCAGTGGAATGGTTTTAACCGTTTTGCTACCGCGCAAAAACTTTCTAACCTCTAAATTCGACCACTCAATCAACTGAAAGGCATTTAAAAAATCGACAATCAGTAAACAGTTTAAACCCAGAGGCTTTCACTCAAAGCCTAGTGCGTATAGCCGCCGGATCGTTTTACGTGAAGGCGGCTATTACGGCACTTACTCATTTCTTCGAAACATTCATCGCAAAAACTACAACGCTATTTTTAACGCCTTCTAATTTTTTGCTCAACCCTTCTTTTACTCAAATCAGCTGTTTTTTACTTATTGGTCCATTTAACTTTCGATTTCAGCTTGGCTAACACTGTTGCGATCTTTGATGGCTTTGTTGATTTCAGAAATTAACCTGGGTCCGCGATAGATGAATCCCGTATAAATTTGCAAAAGACTGGCTCCCGCATCAAGTTTTTCAAGAGCGTCGTCGCCACTAAAAATACCGCCCACACCAATAATGGGCAAAGCGCCCTGCAAGACATCAGACAGTGATCTTATTACCTGCGTAGAGGCATCACGCACAGGTTTACCCGATAAGCCACCGGCTTCGTCGCCGTGTTTTAAATGTTCTACTGTGGATTTGTTTAATGTGGTATTAGTAGCAATTATCGCGTCCATTTTTTCGTTAACGATGGTATCGGCCACTTGCTTAATTTCATCGTCGCTCATATCGGGTGCAATTTTAACGGCAATGGGCACATGCCTTTGGCTGTCTTGCGCCAATTCTAATCGCTTACTGTGAATGCCCGCCAACAATTGTTGTAGCGTCTCGCCAAATTGCAAATCGCGCAAGCCCGGTGTGTTCGGTGAAGAAATATTAATGGTGATGTAATCGGCGTAGGGGTAAACGGCCGTTAATGCCGTTTGATAATCCAGAAGCGCATCTTCTTCGGAGGTTTGTTTATTTTTACCGATGTTTATACCCAAAGGGCCAGAATATTCACGCTTTTTAACCCGCTCTACTAGGTGATCCACACCTTTATTATTAAACCCCATTCGATTAATTATCGCCTCCGCTTCGGGCAAACGAAATAACCGTGGTTGTTCATTACCCGGTTGTGGCTTGGGGGGGACCGTACCCACCTCGATAAAACCAAACCCCATTTTGCCCAACGCATTAAAATAATCGGCGTTTTTATCTAACCCCGCCGCAAGGCCGACGGGATTGTCGAACTTTAATCCCATGACTTCCACAGGATTGCTGGGCACGTCGCCTTTAAAAGCCGTCAGTACTCGTAGCCGATTTAATGCCCCAAGCCAATCCAAACTCAACTCGTGGGATACCTCGGGCTCCAATTTGAACAATAACTTCTGCAACGTGTTGTACATGGTTCTCCCAATTTTTCTGCATTTTTTACCGAGGCTCGATTTTACTCAAGCGATTGTTGTGATCAAAGAAAATACGAAATCTCCCCGCGATTCCGCCATGCCCTACCCAGGGCCTGAGCGCTTCGGCGGGAAATTGTACACGGCGGCCGTCTAGAGCAGTAGCACTAATTACCGCTCGCCCCATTTGGTAGAACTTGAGGTATTCTTCGCGTGTAATTTTTAAGTGTACGTCTACAAAGCGCTGCTGCACATTAGGCCTGCCCTGCACCACTGACCGGTGCCAAGTGCCCGGTACACGCCGGTGTTTGATCGCCTAAACTGTCGCAAAAACTGGAAGCCTGAGCCAAATCGAACAGTTCTCGCATGGCCACCGAGAACATTGCAAAATCGGAGACACTGGTGTTTTGTAGCTCCAGCATCATGGTGTTCCAGCGATGGTAGAGTTGTCGATGCTGTTGCGTCCACAAATCAAATGTTTCGTCGAGGTTTTTATCCGCTGGTTTTAAACGCACAAACGAGACAGTTAGCGAACGAATTTGCACTTCCATATCATCAAGAAACGATTCTCGGGCCATGGCCTGCCAGTAATTTTCAACAGAAATATCCGAAATTTGGCTGGCAAACCAATTCAGCCCCAAACGGTCACTTAAGTAGAAAAAGATATGGGCAACCAATCGCAAATCGGCCTGACTTTGACGAGCCGCTTCCACTGCGCCTAACCCCGAATACAAATTGGCCGGCAACGCGGCTGTACGCGCGTATTGATCACTAAAACCTAAGGATTTTGTGTATTCGTAACGAGCATTCCAGGCTTCTAGTGCTTCGCCTGCCAAAACCTCCGGCATGATATTAGCCAGTTCAATTAACGCACTGGAAAAATGCGGCACATCTTCCGCAGGGCTTAATTGCGAGCGTCGATTGCGCAAAAACCAGCGTGTACCCCTACGAACTCGACGGACCAGTTTGTCGAGCTCTTCCATTTGTACTTTTGCGTCCTGCTGATAATCCAAACTTTCAATTTGCTGTCGATATTCGGGCATTAAAAACACATCACGTGCTGTAATATAAGCGCGAGCGATGGTAGTGGCCGGCGCGCCGGTGGTTTCGGTTAAGCGGTGAAAAAAAGTAATGCCTCCGCTGTTAACCATATCGTTGGCCAACTGTGTGGCAATAATTTCTTTGCGCAACACATGCGAGCTGATTTGATCGGGGAATTTTTTCCTTAACAACGGTGGAGATGCTCGATAAACAATGTCTCCAATGTAGGAATCATTGGCGATTTCGTCGGCGGCCAGCGATTCTTTTAATAGCACTTTAACGTAACTGATTAACACCGACAACTCGGGCCGCGTTAGACTTTTGTGTTGACTGTGCCGCTCCATAAGCATTTCGTCATCGGGCAAAAATTCAAGTTTGCGATTGAGCCGACCAGAGCTTTCCAATTGGGTGATCAGTCTTCGATACTCAGCAAATCTCGCTAATCCGGAGAACTCCGCCAAACTAATGGCTTGCGTTTGCTGGTAGTTATTGGTGAGTACTAAATCAGCCACGGATTGCGTCATTTCAACCAATAAATTGTTGCGTTGTTTCGGCGTCATATCGCCATCGGCGACCAGTTTATCGATCAATATTTTGATATTAACTTCGTGGTCAGAACAATCCACACCGGCCGCATTATCAATAAAGTCGGTGTTACAAGCACCGCCGTTTAAACAAAATTCCACTCGCCCCAATTGCGTCATCCCAAGGTTACCGCCTTCGCCAAATACTTTGCAGCGCAATTCACTGCCATTAACACGCAGCGTATCGTTGGCTTTATCGCCCACATCGGCATGGCTTTCTTCGGAGGATTTTACGTAGGTGCCTATCCCCCCATTCCAAATCAAATCGACAGGCGCTTTTAATAAACGATTAATTAATTCGTTTGGCGAAAGGCGCGATTCCGCTATAGCAAATCGTGCTTTCATCTCATCCGAGATAGGAATACTTTTTGCCGATCGAGAAAAAACACCACCACCGGTAGAGATTAAATCCGGATTATAATCGCTCCAACCCATCTGCGGATTCTCAAACAAACGTTGGCGTTCTTGGAAGCTACTAGACGCATCGGGATTGGGGTCGATAAAAATTGCTAAATGGTTAAACGCAGCCACTAAACAAATGTGTTGTGATAAAAGCATGCCGTTGCCGAACACATCACCGGCCATATCGCCAACACCAATAACCGTAAAGTCCTCGCTCTGAGTATTAAGGCCTTTTTCTTTAAAGTGCCGCTGTACCGACACCCAAGCACCACGAGCAGTAATACCCATGCCTTTGTGGTCGTAACCTTGACTGCCACCGGAGGCAAAGGCATCACCTAACCAGTGACCGTATTCCTTAGATATTTCGTTGGCAATGTCCGAAAATGTCGCCGTGCCTTTATCGGCGGCGACAACTAAATAAGGATCGTCATCGTCGTGGCGAACAACGTCTTTGGGTATAACAGTTTTGTTATCGACAATGTTATCGGTAATATCCAAAAGGCCGCGAATAAAGGTTTTATAACAACTGATGGCTTCCTCTTGCATAACCTGGCGGCTCGCATTTTTAGGCGGTTTTTTTAATACAAATCCACCCTTAGCTCCATTGGGTACGATCACGGCATTTTTAACTTGCTGGGCTTTTACAAGGCCAAGCACCTCCGTGCGATAGTCTTGCAGACGATCGGACCAGCGCAACCCACCACGAGCTACCGCGCCACCGCGAAGGTGAACGCCCTCCATGCGCGGCGAATAAACAAATATTTCGTACATAGGTCGTGGTTCAGGTATGTCGGGAATTTCTCTAGGCGATAGCTTAAACGAAATATAGTTTTTAAGCGTTTTATCATTATTTTTTTGAAAGTAGTTGGTTCTTAAAGTACCTTTAATTAAATCCAAATAACGCCGAATAATGCGATCATCGTTGAGATTATTAACCGCATCCAGAGCCTCGATAATTTTTTGTTGCAAACGCTCAATTCGTTCGATGTCGGTTTGTGTGAATTGGTTAATACGTGGATCAAATTTAGCTTTAAACAACGCCACTAAATTGCGGGTAATTTCTACATGTGTGGCCAATGTGTTGGCAATAAATCCGGAGCCGAAGTTAAAATTCGTTTGCTTCATGTACCGCGCGTAAGCACGTAATAACGTAACTTCCCGCCAACTCAGTCGAGCACCTAACACCAGCCGATTAAATCCATCGTTTTCTGCCTGAGCCAGCCAAATGGCTTGAAAAGCCTCCTGAAATACGCGTTTTGAATTGGCCACGTCAATATCGGTACTGCCATCAAACATTAAATTAAAATCGTGTAACCAAATGACACTGGAATGCTTGGGGTCAATCTCATAGGGATGTTCGCCCAATACTTTCAACCCTAAATTTTCCAAAATGGGGACCACCGTTGACAAATGCAGTGGCTCATTGACGTGGAACACTTTAAAACGAATTTGATTGAGTTTAGAGGACAGTGGCTGATAAAAACTCATGGCGATGGAGTTATCGCCACTTATGCTTTCCATAGTAGCAATATCGGCCACAGCCGCACGGGCGTCGTAGGATTCTCGGTAAGCGTCCGAAAACGCATATTGATATTGGCGATAAGCACTGGTACCTTCTTCTTCGCCCAGTGTTTCTACCAAACCGCTAAAAAAGTTTTCATCCCAGCCACGGGTAATATCGATAGTTTTGAGTTCCAGTTTTTTTACATCGTATTGCGACACTACTCCGGGTTTTAAACGAAACACCAAATGTGCCCGCGCCAAGATGGATTCCGAAAAATAGGTATTGAACTCACATTCTTCTGCGTCTATTTCTGCAGCAATCATAGCTTGAATTTTTTCTCGAACGCGAGTACTGAAAATATCGCGGGGCACATACACCAAGCAATTAATAAACTTACCGTAAGGATCGGTTCTCATAAATAAGCGCACTTGAGGCCGCTCATTGATACGCGCCACACCGGTACTGAGCGCTAATAATTCATCAGTGGAGACCTGAAACATTTCATCGCGCGGCAGTGTCTCTAAAATGCGCAGTAGGTTTTTACCTTCGTAGGTACCCGAGTCGATGCCGGTTTTTTCGATTACATGTTCTACTTTTTTACGAATTAGAGGAATGTCTTTAACTTTATTGTCGTACACTGCACTGGTATACAACCCTAAAAAACGATACTCACCGATGGTTTTACCGCTGTTATCGTATTTTTTAACCACTACGTAATCGGAGTATACCGAGCGATGAATGCGCGAACGGCTGTGAGATTTAGTAAACGCTATACATTCATGGCCACTGTAAAAACTGGCCATGCCAGCATTAAATTGAGCGACATTAAGCGGTTCCAACTCGTAGCTAATACGCTTAAACAATCCCTGGCGACGCTCGGGAATTTCTTTTAAAACCTGAGTGCTGTCGTCGCCCTCCGTACACAGTTCAAATTCGCTGAAGCCCAAAAACGTAAAATGCCCCTCTAACAGCCAATTTAAAAAAGCCCGCGACTCTTCCACAAATTCCACGTTACATTCCGAATCTTGCAAAGCATTTTGCAAAGACTCCGCCACTGCCACCGCACTGTCACTCATGGGGCGGTAATCATCCACAACAGCTTGAATTTCGGTTAAAACTTCCACAATCGTAGAGCGTAACTCGGACAACTCACTGCCACTGGAATGACGGTTAATTTCAAAGTAAATGAGCGCTTCTTGGTTACTGGTGTGGCCATCAGCCTGGTTTTGGAGCGTTTGATTGCGCTCTAAAACATCGATTAACCGACCGTCTTGGTCGCGAATTACTTGTAACACGCGCCCGTACAAAAAATGCACCCGAATATCGCGTCGATTTAACTCTATACGAATGGAGTCGGTTAAAAATGGCATGTCCTTAACATGGATTTTGATTACCGAGTGATTGCTCAACCAACTGTGTTCTTCCAAGTTGGGGTTGAACACACGAACCTCAGCTCGGTTATCAGCGGCTTTGCTGAGCAATTGCCACCAGCCAGCGATAAATCCGTAAATATCTTTGTACTGTCGCCCCTGAAACTCATCGAGCGGAAAACGTTTAAAAAACAGCTCGGCGAAATGAGTTAATGCCGCCTGTTGAGATTGCGGATGCTCTTGTCGAATGGTTTCACCCAGCCGCTCCAGAAACCGTTGTTGCGATTGAGTCATAATTGAGTTGATCTCCACACTTTGCTCTCCGTTACGTTTGGGCAAGCTTTGCTCAATGCTTGTTAGTATTAATTTGAGCCTTTTAAACTGGGTTGTTCAGCGGTTGGTATTATTCAAACCTGTACCGTCTAATTAATATCGTCGACCTGTTGACGTTGACCTGCTAATGCTGAATTGTTGAAAAAGACACGCCGATTTAGTCGCCTTAAAAATCCGAAAATTCACTCTAAGGATAGTACAACCCTCGTTTTTAGCTTTAGTGAATGAACGGAGTATTCGGTAGAGAAATTCTCGCTTAGAGGTTGTTTTAAATGCGTTTCGCGATGGGGCGAGTAACGGATAAGAACACGTCTTACCTGTGTTTTGTCCTATTCCAGTATTGAAATTAAAAGAGGATCGGGCTTAATCGAGGATCGAGCGATGATGGCAAATTGGGCGGTTTGTTGGTTAAAGAAAGGCCAAAGTTTACCCAATAACCAAGCAAGTTCGCTCAAACACCATTCAACGGGGTTTTACCCTATAATTTTCAACAAGTTACAAACCCTACCCAGTCAATGGCAAGGCAGTAAATCGCCAGAAGCTCCCACCGCAATTTCTTGGCCCAAGGTGATAGGATCTGCCATTTCTCCCAGTTATACTCTGCGCCCGCTAGAGGAACTTTACCCAGTCGCGTAAGTCTGGGAGTCGTTCTATTGCCATGCCTCTTTACTATACAGGTTGTGGTACTTGAAGATTGGCAGACAGCCCATACATTTAGGGCCGCAAAAACTGTAATTAATTTAACTGGCCGACAAGACATTTATGACGGAACAAGATTCGCTGCTCGCACTGAAAAACTGGCTTAATCAAACCATTGTTGGCCAACCTCATCTGATTGATCGCTTGCTCATTACGCTCTTGGCCGATGGCCATTTGCTGGTTGAAGGCGCTCCCGGGCTTGCCAAAACCAAGGCGATTAAAACCTTGTCGCAGGGGTTAGAAGCCAGCTTTCACCGTATTCAGTTTACTCCAGACCTTTTGCCATCGGACGTAACCGGCACCGACATCTACCGCCCAGAAACCGGCGTGTTTGAATTCCAATCCGGGCCGATTTTCCACAACCTAGTTTTAGCCGACGAAATTAACCGAGCGCCGGCCAAGGTTCAATCTTCGTTGTTAGAGGCGATGGCCGAGCGACAGGTGAGTATTGGCCGTAGTACCTACCCACTGCCCGATGTGTTTTTGGTAATGGCCACGCAAAACCCGGTGGAGCAAGAAGGCACTTATCCCCTTCCGGAAGCCCAGCTAGACCGATTCTTAATGCACGTAAATGTGGGTTATCCCAAAAGCGATGCTGAACTGTCGATTTTGCGGCTCGCGCGCAAAGAAGCGCAAAAATCCGAGCAGCAACCCCCTGTCGTGATTACCCAAGAACAATTATTGTCCACGCGCCAAGCTATCTTAGATTTGCACTTGTCCGAAGCCATCGAAAACTATTTGGTAGCCCTTACCTGCGCCACCCGCCAGGCCGGAGAGCTGGATAAAGACCTGGGACAGTGGATTGAATTTGGCGTTAGCCCGCGTGCCACTATTGCCTTGGAGCGCTGCTCACGAGCCCATGCTTGGCTAAACGGCCGCGACTACGTGAGCCCCGATGATGTGCAAGCCATGGCACACGATGTTTTGCGCCACCGTTTGATACTAAGCTTTGAGGCAGAAGCCAACGGCATTACCGCCGATGCGGTCATTGATCGGATTTTATCCTTAGTTGCGGTTGCCTAGTTACGCTTATGTTTCGAGCTGCTGCCGATAATTCTAAACACGCGCCCAATGCGTTTCCGAAAGATGTCTACGCCGATCTCGATGATCTGCTGCGCACGCGGCTTTTTGCCAACCAGCTAAATTTGCAGTTTGCCAACCCGAGCAAATCGCTCATCAGCGGTCCGGTCCATACCCGTTTTAAAGGTCGCGGGATGGAGTTTGAGGAAGTTCGCGTTTATCAACCAGGCGACGACATCCGCACAATCGACTGGCGAGTTACCGCCCGAACGCAAGTGGCTCACACTAAGCTGTTTCAAGAAGAGCGCGAAAAGCCGGTATTGCTGGTGGTAGACCAACGCTCCAATATGTTTTTTGGCAGCCAACGCTGTTTTAAATCGGTGTATGCCGCGCACATTGCCGCCACACTGGGATGGGCGGCAATTTATCAAAATGATCGTGTCGGTGCCCTAGTGTTTGGCGACGATCAACAGCGCGATGTTCGGCCAAAGCGCAGCAAACACGCCCAGCTATCTTTTTTACAACAGTTGGTAGAGTTTAATCACAAGCTCATATCGCCTGTGCCCAAAAATCATCGAATAGCGTTTAACGAAATACTCGCCGATGTACGACGAGTGGCCAAACCCGGCACCAACATTTTTATTCTGAGCGATTTTTTTGACCTGACAGAAGACTGCAAAAAAAATCTGTATATGCTCAGTCGGCACAACAATGTCAGTTTGTTTCACATATACGATGCATTGGAGCAACACTGGCCTAAAGCGAGCCAGTTGTCGGTGAGCAATGGTCGCGAGCGCATAAAAATCAACGCCAGCAGTGCCGATTTTCAGCGGCGCTACCAAGCCAACTTTACGGCGCGTATGGAGCAATTGCGCGCCATTGCCAACCGGTTGGCCGTAACGGTGGTTGATACTTGTACCACAGAGGATCCAGATACCCTGCTAAAGAGCCTTTACAGCCGCCAATACAAACACAAGCGCTAAAGCATCACCCAACAGCCTCGATAACACGCAAGATAGAGCAGTTATGAATCAAGCCAATCACCCACCGGTAGCCAACAACACCGGCGACTCACCACCGATTCCGGAACTGCGCGATATTATTCTGCCCGAGCAGGTGTACAGCTACTGGATTGCACCGGGCTGGCTTCTCGTTATTGTATTGGCACTCCTAGCAACAGGCACAGCGGTTTATTTTTGGCTGCAATACCGTCGAAACAACGAATTCCGCCGACAGGCTTTGGCCGAACTCAAACAGTGGCTTAGCGAACAAGCCGATTCGACCATTACGCCCGATAAACTGGTTTATCTATCCACGCTGTTAAAGCGTGTTACCGTTGCCACTCGCCCGGCTCTCGATTTAGCCGATTTGCACAGCAATTACTGGCAAACCGCGCTCAAGAGTTTGGCGCCGCAAACCCTCGACGACGAAACTTCGCAGCTGCTGGCTTACGGCGGCTACCGTCAAACGGTAAACACCGGGTTAACCCTGCAACAATTGGCCGATCAATGTCAGCGCTGGATAAAGCGCTACCGGCCCAAACAGGCCATTGTGCCAGGAGCATCCAATGCTTGAATTTGAATGGCCTTGGATCTTTGTATTGTTGCCGCTACCGGCTTTGGTGTGGTGGTTGGTGCCACGTGCCGACAGCTCTGGCGGCGCTTTGCTGGTACCGTTTTTTGAGCAAGTTCAACCACTGGCCAACAGCGAACAATCGCTCCAACGCAGTAATTTAATCGCTCCAATTATGCTCGTATTAATTTGGCTGGCATTGATTATCGCCTGCGCGCGACCGCAGTGGGTGGGCGAACCGGTTGAGCTACCCGCATCCGGACGCGATTTGCTGTTGGCCGTGGATATTTCGGGCAGTATGGATACTCGCGATATGATCGTAAACGGCGAAAGCTACGATCGGCTTACCGTGGTAAAGGCGGTAATTGGTGAGTTTGTGCAGAGGCGTCATCAGGATCGGTTGGGGCTTATTTTATTTGGCACCAACGCCTATTTACAGTCGCCGCTCACGTTTGATCGCAAAACCGTGAATATCCTTCTACAAGAAGCGCAACTGGGTTTTGCCGGGGAAAAAACCGCCATTGGCGAAGCCATTGGTCTGGCCATTAAACGACTGCAAAACCGTCCGCAGTCATCAAGAGTGGTCATTCTACTTACCGACGGCGCCAACACCGCCGGCGAAGTTGCACCGTTGCAAGCGGCAGAACTCGCAAAATTGGCGGAAGTTAAAATCTACACCATTGGCGTAGGTGCCGATGAAATTACCATGCGCGGCTTGTTCAGCCGAGGTCGCACCATTAATCCTTCCCGCGATCTCGACGAAGACACCCTTACCGACATCGCCGAACTCACCGGTGGCCAGTATTTTCGAGCCAGAGATCCCAAAGAATTAGTACAGATTTACGACAAGCTCGATGAACTTGAACCCGTAGAACAGGAAGCGGAAACCTTCCGCCCTATTCAAGCTCTATTTTATTGGCCACTAGGCTTGGCTGTATTGCTGAGCAGTCTTTTGGCTTTGCGAAAAGTTTTAGTGTTTTACCGGCATCAGCGCACCAACAATCCGATTTTGTCGACCAACAGAACTTCTGAATCATGACACTCGAAGAATTTCATTTTATTCGCCCTCTTTGGCTACTGGCCTTACTGCCCCTGCTGGGCTTAATTGTGGCGCTGCTGCACAGCCACGGCCAAGACAGCCAGTGGCAGCGCTGGGTCGATAATCGTTTGCTGAACTTCCTGCTCGACAAACAACAAATGAAATCCAGTCGCTGGCCACTTTGGGGGTTGGCGGTGGCGTGGCTGGTAGCAACATTGGCCGCAGCTGGCCCCACTTGGGAAAAATTGCCCCAGCCCGTGGTTAAAAAGCGCCATTCTTTAGTTGTGCTCTGGGATCTGTCGCCCTCCATGCTCGCCGAAGATTTAACCCCCGATCGCCTGACCCGTTCGCGCTACAAACTCACCGATCTGCTCAACGCCAAGCGCGAAGGTGAAGCGGCACTCGTGGTTTACGGGGGCGAGGCGCACGTGGTTACCCCCATGACCGACGACATGGACACCATCATCGCCCAACTACCCGCCCTCGAACCCGACCTAATGCCGATCCCCGGCTCCAACACCGAAATGGCCGTAGAAACCGCCATCAAACTGTTTAAAGAGGCCAAGGTATTTTCTGGTGAAATACTGTTGGTAACCGATGGCGTGGTTCCTCAAGCAATTAGTACCATCAGCGATTTGCTGGCCGGCTACAATCACAAATTGTCGGTGTTGGCAGTTGGTACTCAGGAAGGCGCACCGGTGCCCTACAACAATGGTTTCGCCCGCAATAATCAGGGTAAATTAATTATCGATCGAGTCGATTACGATCAACTTAAACGTTTGGCGGAAAACAACGGAGGGCGATTTACGGCACTCAGATCGGATAATTTAGACGTGGAATATCTGTTAGCGGGTCACACCGGCCAATCGCAAGATCAATTTCAAGACGATCAAGATCAGCCACGCGAATTTGACCAATGGTTGGAGCGCGGCCCCTACTTAGCGTTATTGTTACTACCGTTTGCGGCGTTGTCGTTTCGGCGCGGTTGGATTTTACAAATTGTGCTGCCGCTAGGACTGGGGCTGAGTGTTGCCGAGCACGCCAAAAGCTTGGAATGGCAAGATTTATGGCAAACACAGGATCAACGAGCACGCCAATTATTGCAGCAAGGCCAGGCCGAACAGGCCGCAGAATTGTTTAAAGATCCCAACTGGTCGGCCTCAGCGAAATACAAAAGCGGTGAATTCGACCAAGCCGCCGAGTTATTTGATAAAGATTCCGCCCAAGGTTTATACAACTATGGCAACGCCCTGGCGCAAGCTGGCCGCTTAGAAGAGGCACTCAACGCCTACGACCAAGCACTGGCTAAAAAGCCCGATTTCGAGGACGCACAATACAATCGCAATGTGGTTGAGCAACGATTGCAACAATCCCAGCAGTCGCAACAACAAAATGGCGGCGATCAGGACCAGCAAAACTCAGACCAGCAGCAATCTGACGAACAACAAACATCCGAACAAGAACAACAAAACCAAGAAGGACAACAAGGCCAGCAAGATCAATCTCAGTCGGGCGAGCAGAATCAAAGCACTGAGCAACAATCGCAAGATCAATCCGACCAACAGCAATCCGAACAACAACAAGCGGCCAACGATCAACAGGCGCAGCAAGAGCAAGACGAGCAGAAAAAACTCTCGGAAAACTATTCCGACGCGTTAGAAGATCAGCAACAAGAAAAGCAAGAACAAGCCGCCGCACAACCGCAACAAAACGAAGCCGAGCAAACCGAAGGCGAGCAAAATCAGCAGGCGCAGATTAATCCACTCAATAACAATTTAACCGAAGAACAACAGCAAGCGTTGGAGCAATGGTTAAAACAAGTACCCGATGACCCCTCGGGCTTGTTAAAAAGAAAGTTTCAACATCAATATCGACAGCGACGACAGGAATACCGCACCGGCCAGTGGCAATTGCCCAGCAATAATGCAGCGTCGCGACTGTAACGGTTATCAAGGATTAAAATACGTCAACCGCAATGAACACTTATCGCCCAGATCAATTCGTTATCGCCCTGTTTTATTTGGCTTTTACAACGTTGCTGGCTTTGCTGCCCACCAGTAGCTACGCCGCAACTGCCGAAGCCACGGTTGACAGAAAAGAAATCACCATTGAAGAAACCTTAAATTTAAATATTCGATTAATAAACGGTGATCGCACTCCCTCGCCGGATTTAACCGATCTGGAAATTAATTTCGAAATATTGAAACAGGGGCGCAGCAACCAATACCGCAGCTTTAATGGACAGGTTGAATCCTGGGTGGAATGGTCGCTGGTAATTGCGCCGAAAAAAACCGGCAAGCTGCTGATTCCCTCATTTAATTTGGGGGGAGAATTTACCACTCCGATTGAAATCACGGTGGAAGAAGCCCGGCCGTTGAATTTATCAGACGGCCAGTTGCGCGATATTTTTCTCGAAACAGACATCAATCCCAAAGGCGCTTTTGTTCAGCAACAAATTCTGGTGACCTTGCGCCTCAATATGGCGGTTCCCGTATCAACCATTAACCGGGAAGACTTAAAAATCCCCAATGCCAAAGTAGAGGCGGTCGACGAACAACGCTTTACGCGCACCATCAAAGGCCGCGAATACGCGGTGGTGGAACTGACCTTTGCCATCTACCCGCAGGAATCGGGCAAGCTCAAAATTCCCTCCATGACTTGGCAGGCAACCTTGGGCACACGCACCACATCACTGTTTGATTTTAGATCCCGGCGCAACAGTCAACGTCGGCTACTATCCGAGGCCTTTGAGCTAGACGTTAAAGCCAAGCCCGACAGCTACACGGGCGATACTTGGTTGCCCGCTAGAGACTTGTCCATCTCGGAGTCTTGGAGCCAGAATTTGTCGGACTTCACTCAGGGCGAACCTATCATTCGGCGCATTACATTAACCGCCGAGGGTCTGACGGGATCCCAGTTGCCGGATTTGGAAATCAATTATCCCGATGGCATTAATCACTACCCAGAGCCCTCCAGCATCGACGAACAAAAAAACGAGCGCGGTATAACGACTCGCGCCACGCAAGTTCAGGCACTGCTGGTAACGCAACCAGGTACCTACACTTTTCCCGCCATTGAGTTGACCTGGTGGAACACGCAAAGCCAGCAAGAAGAAAACGTAGAATTACCCGCTCGTACAGTTCATGTAAAAGCCTCCGGCAACGCTGCCGCACCGCCACCTTTGCAAACGGCCCCCAGCCAGCCCAACACCAATAATCAACCCTCAGAGCCTGAACTGAGCGTACCGGAGATTACCACCAAAAATAACGCAACTCCTTGGTTGCTCATTATCAGCAATCTAGTAACTGCTTTAGTTATCATCGTCATTGGGTATTTTTGGTTAAAATCGCGAAAATCAACGACCGCCACCAATGAACAATCGTCTTCTGCCAGTCATTTAGCGCCGGAAGAGAACGCCAGTAATAAGCAACTGATTAAACAATTACGTGCCACGTGCCAGAGCCAAAACCCCGAATCGGTAAGATTAACGATATTGCATATTTGCCGACGCCAAGTTCCCAATCAGCCGGCCAGTCTGCACACCCTTGCGGAACACCTAAGAGATGCCGAGGCGATTGCTGAACTTCATAATTTGGATCAGAAACTATTTAACGAACGCTTTACAGGCAGTGTGAATTATTCGGTGATTGAAAAAGCTATTAGCCAGTTGATGGACTCAGACAACAAAAACAAAAATGCCGATGTGTTGCCGCCCTTAAACCCCAAAATCGGGCTTTAGGCGCCAACTTGAAACCGACTGAATACTCGAGCTAAACGCTCGGCACTCTTTGTGGAACACGACAAAATCTAACTTGCGAACGAGCTAACTTTAGCTATTGTTTAATCAGTTGCTTAAATAGGTGCGCCTACGTATCTCGTTCGACTTGTATACGCAAGTTCTATGTCTGAAGATTTTAGCCACGAAGACATACCAACCATACTTGAAACCGCACGGACTCAAAACAGTAAAAATAATGTAACCGGCCTATTATCTTTTAGCAGAAACTGTTTCCTGCAATGCCTAGAAGGCACAAGAAGTGCCGTTAACGAAACCTATCACCGCATCGCCCAGGCCCCTCGCCACCATAAAATTGTCTTGCTCAACTACCAAGAAATTACCGAGAGACAATTTGCCGAATGGGCCATGGGTTATATTCCCGAATCCAGTTTAACAGCCCCTGTAAATCTAAAATTTTCGGGCTCAGCCAGCTTTTCGCCTTATGAGCTGTCTGGTGAAAGCGCTCATCAATTGCTGGCCTCTTTGCAAAACGCCGTTCCGCCCCACAACTAAGCCAATAACCTGCTGTAAATCAAATAATTTGCGTGCACAGTTGCTAAACTGACTTCATTGGTAGTCATGCATATCGCACGCGCTTGTCTCAACTGCAGCTGTAATGAAACTGTAAAAATTTACAAGCCTGTTTACGCGAATCAGTTAATTTAAGTGCCAATTAATTCGCAAAACGCTATTTAAAATAAATATTTATTTTAAATGCAAGAACTGATTGACAAACAGCAAGCTTTACAAAGAAACTTAGGCACTCGCAGACCTGAGTTAAAGATTTGTGGGCAAATCTAGGCTCAACGATTCAAATTACGCCACACCACAAACTCTTTTTACTTAGTTTTCGAAGAGTGATCTTAAAAAATTTAATGCGACGTAAGTAAGCTTTGTTTCTGCAGCTTCTTATTGAGTTTAAACGGTTGTACTTATTCTATTGGGCCAAAGCAAACTCTTTGTTTTAGTTCAATATCTTTTAACTCATCAGAACCATTCAATGTGATTTTGAAGGAGAACCCTCATGACCGATTCAATTGTTGAACCAGAATTAAAAGATGCCTTAGACCGAGCCAAGGATGTTGCAGATAAAATTATCGAAACCAGCAAAGAGGCTGCAGAAGCCCAAGCACCTCTGAAAGAAATGCAAGCGTTTGGTAATGAAATCAGCGAAATCTATAAAGACGCAAATTGGATGCGAATAAACACTAATCTTTTTAATCCAAAGTGCTATCAAGGATTATTAGAAGAGCTGTTAGCCATGCAAAAAGCCAACTTCGAAACATTGGTAAAAAACCAAGAAGCCATGTTGCAAGAAGCAACCAAAACCGGAAAAGAGTTTTTTGAATCCAACAAAGACCTTACCAAGCCGCAGGTTGCCATGGCCAATGTTATCAATCAAGCGTTGGACAACTTCGACAAGCTATCCGCCACTTACCGCGACCAAGCCAAAGAGCTGGAAAAAATGCAATCCGAGTACTTCCAGTGGTACAAGAAAACCTTAGACACTCTGTCCAAGCAACAAAACTAATCGTCTAAGTGTTTTGGTAAATTACTAAAACCCCAGTCTTCTGGGGTTTTTTATTTCTCTAAACACTCTTACTTTTATTATTCCCGATAATTTAATCTTGCGAACCTTTATTCAATCAAGATAAAAGCCATACCCGCTCAACAACGTCTACGTTGCCTTTCAGCCCGTTGGGCACAGACAGAGATTCCAGGGGAGCTACCTGAAAAACCTCGGCGTAGGAATGGTTAATTTCCGCCTCAGTGACCACAAAGGGGGGACCAGAAACTATCGAGGTATCGTATTCCAAAGTGATGAGTAACTGTTGAGCGTTGTGAGTGATACTTAGCAAGTGCTGCGCATATTGTTGGCGCATCGTCTCTGGCAATGCAATGATTGCCGCCCTATCGTAAACTGCATCAATTTTTGGCAAATCAGCTGCAGTTAAATCAAAAAAATCACCCACATACACGTTGAGGTTTTCATGTTGATAACGCTTTAAATTATTGAGCCGATCAACCTGCGGTTGCACCTTCAACTCATCGAATAATTCTGTGACTGCTGCCTCGCTAAGTTCAATTCCAACCACATTTAGCCCTTGGTTAAGCAACCAATGAATATCTAAAGATTTTCCGCACAGTGGCACAAACACATGATTGCCAGCGGTTAACTCCAAGCAATGAAAATATCGGCGCAGCAATTCGTGCACTTCCGGCTGATGAAAACCCAATTCACGCTTTTGCCATTTATCCAACCAAAATTGTTTTTCCATTATTGTTTGCTTCCTAATTGATTTTTTTACCGCATCAATTTAATTAACTAACACGCGTTAACTTGAACGTTGTGGTCTTGGATTAAAGGAACATCTGGGTTAATCAGAGTTTCCTAAAGTTAACCTTTAAGTTCTCGTAACACTAATGCCGGAGGCACGGTTACAGTTTTTCGACAAGCAAAGGCGCCGAGCAAGCCAATAAAGAGTGCAGCAATAACCGGGGCCAATGCCCAATATTTAAAATGCAACTTAGCGGGGGATTCAAACACAAACACCTGCAAACAAAATAACAATAACTCTGCGCCCATTACAGCCATAATTCCCGCGCATAAGCCCAACAAACTAAACTCTAAACAAAGGCTGCCCACAATTAAGCGCCGGCCACTGCCCAATGCTCGTAAAATACTGGTCTCGTGCAAACGACTGTGCATACTGGCATTAACCGCGGCCATTAATACCAACACGCCGCCCAATAAAACTACCCACAGCACCAACTCCAGCCCCTTGCTCACCTGCGCAATAATGGCTTTTATTCGCTCGATGACTCTATCCACTTCGATAACGATCATTGTGGGGTGTTCGCGTATTAGCTCGCTGATAAATTGCTTGTTATCTGAGGGAACATAGGCGCTGGTCATGTAGGTGGGGGAATATTCATCCAATGCGCCGGGCGAAAATAAAAAATAAAAATTGGGTGTCATTGCATTCCAATCCACGCTGCGAATGCTAGCCACAGTAACGGGCAACTCTAAGCCGCCGATGCTAAACACCAGTTTATCGCCCACATTAAGACTTAATCCTTTGGCGGTATCTCGCTCCACCGAAACGCCATGTCCCTGCCCTTGCCATTCGTCCCACCAAAGTCCCTCTAAAATTTTATTGTCGGCCGGTAATTTCTCCGCCCAGCTTAAATTGGCCTCCCTTCGCAATGCGAAAGAATTAGTGCGATCACTCTCTTGGTAGCGGTGCTCGTTGTGCGCCACTAAGCGTCCCAAAATCATGGGGTAGATCGGGCTCACGGAATAATTATTATCGTTAAATTCGTCGACCACGTCGTCGGTTTCATGCGGGGCCATGTTTAACAAGAAATGATTAGGGGCGTCGTCGGGCAATTGTGTTCGCCAATCGGTGATCAAATCGGTGCGAACAATATACAACACGAGCATCAACATAATGGCGATGGCAAACACCACCAGTTGAGTCACACTGTGCTTGCCATTACGAATTAAATTGGCCACAGCCAAACGCCAGATGCTGCCCGCACGAGCGCCAATTTGCTGGGTGCCTTTTAATAGAACTAAACCAATGAGCGCAGCAAGCACTACCACCGTTAGTAATCCGGCAATAACCGTTAGCGTTAATCGAAGATCAAAACTATAGATTCCGATTAACATAATTACGCCCAACAAACCCAGCGAGCCCTGCAACCACATATTTAAGTGAATCATTTCCACTTCGCTGCGCAAAATACGAATAGGCGGCAAAGTGGGCAACGCCCAAAGAGGCGGTAACGCAAAACACAGCAGGCAAACCATGCCCGCGGCGAGACCAACCCAATAGCCTGGTGCCGCGCTACCGAGCAGTTCCACTTCCACCAACGAACTCAAACTGGCGGCGATAATGCGCTGTAACACATCGCCGAACATAAGCCCGATTAGAGTGGCGAACAGCCCCAGCAATAACAATTGCCCAAAGTACAAATAACGTACATTGGCTTTACTGGTACCCAAGCTTTTGAGCAATGCCACCGTATCTTGATTAACGCGAGCAAATTGCTGTGCAGCCATGGCAATGGCAACACCGGCGAGAAGTACACCAATCATACCGGCCAGCATTAAAAAGCTCTTACCGCGATCCAAAGCACCACTCAGATTTTGCTGGGATTCTTCTAACGTTAACCAGCGGTAGTGATCGCCCAATTCTGGCTCCAGCCAACTAGCAAACGAATCCAATTCGGTCTCTGCTCCGGCCAACAGCCAGCGATAGCGTATACGGCTACCCGGCTGCACCACTTCGGTAGCCGCTAAATCGGCCACATTCATCATCACGCGGGGGCCGGTAACGGAGAACCCCTGGGTGCCGTCTGGTTCGTGCATGAGTACTTTGCCGATTTCAAACTCGTGCTCGCCCACCCATAATCGCTGCCCTAATTGCAGATTCATCATCGGTAATAATCGAGAATCCACCCAGACTTGCCCCGGCGGAGGAATATCTTGCGCCACCGAGATTTGCTCGGCACTGGCAAAAGGTTGATCACTTACTTGTAGATTGCCTCGCAACGGGTAACCGGGCGCAACGGCTTTAACCGATGCCAAAGTCATCTCTTCCTCGGCATAGACCATAGAGGCAAATTCAATAATTTGGCTTTGGCGCAGTTGTTTTTCTTGAGCTTGATCCTGCCAGGCAGCGGGGATGGGAAAACGGCTGGTTACTTGTCGATCTGCCGCTAGGTAGCTGTGACTTTGGCGCTTTAGTGATCGATCCATTCGATCGGCAAACACCGCAATGGCCGTTACCACGGCGACCGCTAAGATTACCGCACCAGCGAGAATACTCAGTTCGCCACTGCGCCAGTTGCGCCACAATAATTTCAGCGCCAGTCGGGTGTTGGTCACGATTGCGCCTCTAGCGAAGTGATGGGTGCCGTTGCAGGCGTTTGTGCACTATCGGCAACAATACGACCGGCCTCTAAGGTAATTTGCCGTTGGCAGCGCTCGGCCAGGCGTTGTTCGTGGGTTACCAATACCAGCGTTGCACCCCGCTCGCGATTGAGATCGAACAACAACTCAATGACTTTGGCACCGGTCACGCTGTCCAGATTGCCTGTGGGCTCGTCTGCAAAGAGGATTTCGGGCTCGCTGGCAAACGCCCGGGCAATGGCCACACGCTGCTGCTCGCCTCCTGAGAGCTGTTTGGGGTAGTGATTTAAGCGATGGCTTAAACCCACGCGGTCTAGATAATGTTGCGCTTTGTCTTTGGCCGATTTATGGCCGTGTAGCTCCAAAGGCAACATGACGTTTTCCAGGCTGGTGAGGCTTGGCAACAATTGGAAAGACTGAAACACAAAACCCACGTGCTCTGCTCGAACAGCGGCTCTACCCTCTTCATCCAACGCCGTTAACTCTTTACCCGATAAACTCACTTTACCGCTTGAGGGCACGTCCAAGCCGGCCAACAACGCCAGTAAAGTGGATTTACCCGAGCCACTGGCACCGACGATGGCAACGCTTTGGGTTTTGGCAATGGCGAGATTGATATCCGATAAAATCGTTAACGATTCACCGGCCAAGCTTACGGATTTGGCCAGCGATTCCACTTCAATAATTTGCACCTGACGGCTCCCAGTGTTTTGAATTGTGCTTTTTTGAATGTCGTTTTAGGTATATACGAAGGTTATTCGTTCCCCGCAAGCCTTAGGGATTACTCGGGAACTTTAACGCCTGCGTATGTCCCATGGATTCGGCAACTAAAATGAGGCTTTGAGATGACAGACCCACGACACTTCCCCCACCTTGAAGCACATCTGTCTCAATTACGGGTTTCTGGATTACGAGTGTCTGGATTATTCGTATTTAGCTTAATAATCGCCTTGTGGCTTGGCAGTCCCCTAGCCAAGGCCCAAGATTCTAAGCTGCTTATTTTAGGCGATAGCATTAGTGCCGGCTATGGCATAAATCCCGATTTGGGTTGGGTTCAGTTACTGGCAGAAAAGATGCAGGAAACGCATGCAGGTTATCAAGTCGTCAATGGCAGCATTAGCGGCAACACCACCGCCGATGGTTTAGCTCGCCTACCCAAATTGCTCGACGTGCATAAGCCCGAGCTGGTGGTCATCGAGCTTGGCGGCAACGACGGCTTACGAGGCTACCCACTTAAAATTATGCGTAAAAACCTCGTTCAACTTATCGAGATAACGCGCGCCGCCAACGCCCAGGTTTTGTTAGTCGGTATAGAAATCCCCCCCAATTACGGTGAGAGGTATACAAAGCAATTTCGCGCCACATTTCAACGAGTCGCCAACGAGCAAGAAGTCGCTCTGGTTCCTTTTATTTTAGAAGGCGTTGCCACCAACGCCGAAATGATGCAAGACGATGGCATCCATCCCACCGAAATGGCACAACCGCAATTACTGGATAATGTGTGGCAGTATTTGGAGCCTATGTTAGCGAACGAATACGCCAAAACTCGAGAAGAAAACAAACCCCAAAATAGCGAAGCTCAGATGAATTGATAAAAATAAATTGGTAATCAGAAAGGGCTAGAAAAACGAGCTAGTCTTTGAAAAACCAGAATGGTATACGATTTGTATTCGCGTTGTATTTACCTAAAAATTACATATGTTATACACAGAAAATTATTGGTATTACTCACAAAATTATTGACGCTACTCGCAACGAGAAAGTAACGATCTAGGACGATACGATCGAAAAAAAACACAACCCAAAAACGCCCAGACGAAGAGACTCTAACGAGCGACCTTAACCGCACAGCAATTAGAGCGTTGATAATATTTACAATTTTTGCAGTATTTAAACGGCTGCAGCGCTGATGTACATATCGCGTGTAGAAACTTCAGATACCACAGAGTAACAACTGTGCTCTAGGGCCCAAGTCAATGTTTCCTGCCAACGCTCGGCTTTTTCTCTATCGCTGCTGTTTGCCCATAAATCGATAACTAACGGCTTTGGAGGTTGCCTACCGACTTTGCCAGACTCAACCCATTTGCGCTTTAGATTGAGATAAATTTTGTTCCAGGTTAACGGATTTGGACAAATTTCGTGCATTCATTTCCCCTTAGCCACTACTAGTAGTTACAACAGTGGATACATTTTGGAAACGAATATTAACGTCTGAATTTAACCCTGTGAAGCCATATTGTGACAATATTATGTAGGGTTGATGAATAATTTCGATTAAATTGTTTCACTTAAATTGCAAATATACTAATAAACTCAAGCAACTAGGTATAAATTAACTAAAATACTTTAAAAAAATGCATATATAAGTTTTTTTATGAAGTTTTTTAGTAAAAAATATTACAGATTACATTGGCATATGCATAAGAATTACCAACAATACCGTATGTATATCGTATGGAATTTATTACTCCAATAATTGGGATTTTAGTGAACTGGCAGAGGTTTTTAGTTTGCGTGAGTTCTCAGGCCCCATACGGATGAGTAACTTCTCCAACGCTGTTAATTTCTCCAGAGATTCATCGGCGAATGTGTAATTCACCGAGCTGGCTTTTAGCTCAATCGGCCCTTCTATCGTGGATGCATTAATAACCCGATCCAGCATACGCACCAATGTGTTATCCAGCTCATTGGCGTCAAACCCCAATTGACCATAGGCCTCTTCCAGCAGTGGCCTAAACTTGTGGAAACCGGCTACAAGCTTGTTCTCGTCAAGACTGGTAATGGCATTCACCAAAGTATCAAAACGCCGGTAACCGGTTTCGTCTAGGTAATATTGAGTACCCTTTTTAACCACTGGAAACGCTTTTTTAGGTGGGCGAAGTGGCACTACGCCGCGCACTAGGTGACCTTTTGAGGCTCCGTCGATTACCGTGACCCAACGCTGGAGTAACTGATTGGCCTGCCATAACAATTGATAATCCACATCGTTACTGAGTGGTTCAAAATACGCCTTAATGACCGGATCACTCTCATCTAGCGTTGGCAGCGTTTCTTGTGGCTCTGTTTGCAAGGCGGATTCGGGTTGGTTTTGTGGGATGTCCGGTGCTGGAGGTTGTTCGGGAGGCGTTCGTTCGATGCTTTGCAGAGGAGGTTGAGATGTCGGTGCAGGCGTATCAGCAACGGTAATAGCCTCCGATTCAGCAGGCTCGGAGGATTGACTAAACCACCACCAAGCCACTATCGCCGAAACAACAGCAATGGCGCCCAGAGCAATCCAGGGCAGCGCAGATGACGTTGCAGAAGTGGGAGTGTCACCAATTCGTTCAGACATAATTGAGTTCCGTCAGCAATCAAAATAAACCCAGGGCCTATTGTTACGCCGATACAAACCTCAATTACACAGCGTAAAAATAGCGCACCACTAATTGCACTGACTGTCGGCCCCGGTATTCGTTCACTTGCAGCTGATAAACCAAGTGCACCTTTTGAGCGCTCGGGTTGGGCCATTCATCCAAATCGACTGAGAAGGCTATGGCATCGAGCACACAAGCGCTGTCGCTAGCCGGTGCCACCACCATTTTCAAATGCTTTTGACCGACGATACGCTGTTGCAACAGATGGAATTCGCCATCGAACAGTGGCTCTGGAAACGCCTGCCCCCAAGGCCCGGCGGCATCAATCGCCTGAGCAAGCTCCAGGTTAAAATCGCTACTATTTAGCTCGCCGTCGGTGTAGAGGGTTTCAGTGAGATCGTCTTGCGATAGCTGCAAGCGCACGGCTTCATCAAAAGCCTTGGAAAAATCCTCAAAATTGGCTCGTTCTATACTCAAGCCCGCGGCCATGGCGTGGCCACCAAACTTAGAGATTAATCCGGGGTTTTGGGTGGCGACAAAATCCAAGGCATCGCGAATATGCAAACCGGCGATAGACCGGGCCGAGCCTTTTATTTGATTGCCCGAATCCGCATCGGCAAAGGCAATCACTGGTCGGTGGTACCGATCTTTAATACGCGAAGCTAAAATCCCCACAACCCCTTGATGCCACTCGGCTTGATACAAACACAATCCCCACGGCATGGCTTCGTCATCGTTGAACGTTAGCGATTGCAAGGTTTGCAGAGCTTCTTTTTGCATGCTGGATTCAATCGCGCGGCGGTCTTGATTAAGATCGTTTAATTGATTGGCAAGCTCAGCGGCTTCCATCGGATCGGTGGAAAGCAAGCAGCGAATGCCCAAGCTCATATCGTCCAATCGACCTGCGGCATTGAGCCTGGGCCCCACCATAAAGCCCAAATCAGAAGCCGACAATCGGGTGGCCTGGCGGCCAGCAACTTCCAGCATAGCCAAAATACCAGGCCGAGTTTTTAAATGGCGAATCCGTTGAATACCTTGATACACCAAACGGCGATTATTGCTATCGAGCGGTACCACATCGGCGACCGTACCCACGGCGACCAAATCCAAGTACTCCGCCATATTGGGCTCGGCGATATTTTGATCCTGAAACCAACCACTGGCCCGTAAAGCACCACGCAAAGCCACCATCACATAAAATATAACGCCTACTCCGGCAAGATTTTTACTGGGAAATGCGCAACCCGGTTGATTGGGGTTAACGATAATCGCGGGCTCGGGCAGTGCTTTACCCGGCAAATGATGATCGGTAATCAACACCTCTATGCCTAGGCGATGCGCTGCAGCGACGCCCTCCAAGCTGGAAATACCGTTATCGACGGTAATAATTAGCTCGGGCTCAAACGATGCCGCAACCTCGAAGATTTCCGGCGTTAAGCCATATCCATAATCGAAGCGGTTGGGAACTAAAAATTCTACGTAAGTCGCACCCATTGCTTTTAGTGCAGTTACAGCCAGCGCGCAACTGGTGGCACCATCGGCGTCGAAGTCGCCCACGATTAAAATACGCCAAGCGCCATGCAGGGCTTGTTCAAGCAACTGTACGGCCTCATCAATGCCTTTGAGTCGATTGGGATCTTCGAGGGAAACCAAGCCATAATCCAGCTCCTTCGCGTTTTGCACATTGCGATTGGCTAGCACGGTTTGCAAAATTTTTGGCCACTGGGAGAGATCTAAGGATTGTTGTGGAGCCGCTTGGCGACGCTGGATGGTTTTTGTCATTCAATTGTTCCGAACCAAAATCACCATTTTAACAGCTGGGTAATAGATTCGCGCGATACACCAAAAATTCAGCATCAATTAAAAATAATAACGGGCTGTTCTAAACATGGCACACAAATAAACTGGCTCTTAACACCATAGATTGCTTCAATTGCCGCTTCATTAATAACATCTAAAGGATCTCCAGCTTGCCAAAGCTGGCCCGACTTAAGCATTATCACCTCGTCGGCGTAGCGCATGGCCAAGTTGATATCGTGCAATACCACCACCAGCGTTAAGCCCTGCTCACAGAGTGCCTTTAACGATTCCAGTACTTTGTGCTGGATTGCAATATCTAGCGCGGCGACTGGTTCATCCAACAACAGCACAGTGGTTTGCTGTTTGTTGTCGGCAAGCGCTGGTAACACTTGCGCGACGACACGGGCGAGCTGTACGCGAGCTTGCTCGCCGCCACTCAATTGGGTGTAATTTCGATCCAGTAAATTGGCAATTCTTCCAATAGCCGAGGCTTGTTGTAAAAAAGCTTGTTTATCTGCGAGGTTTAACGCATGTGGCATAAAACCCATGTCGATAACTTCAGATACCTGTAAGGGAAAACTTAACTGCGATTGCTGGGGTAAATAAGCCAATTGTTGTGCTAACTGATGACTCGCCGCTAACGAAGTTACAGGTTGTTCGTTTAAAAACACCGCATTAGAGGTTTTGTGAATATTGGCCAAACACTGTAACAAAGACGACTTACCAACCCCATTAGGGCCCAAAATTACGGTCATTGCTCCTTGCGTAAAATGATGACTGATACCCTGCAGTAGAAAATTTTGATTATTAAGAGACACTGTGAGGTCTTTAACAGATAACCCGTTTTGTTTTTTTGGCTCTACCATCGATAACCGCCTTTAAAACGAATTAATAACCACAAAAAAAACGGAGCGCCAATAACCGCCGTAATAATACCCACGGGTATCACCAATGGCGGCACCAACAGCCGAGACAACACATCAGAAGCCAGCAACAGTAATGCGCCCAGCAACGCGGAATTAATTAATACGTATTTGTGATTAGGCCCAGTTAATAAACGGACACAATGCGGTGCCAGTAATCCAATAAAACCAATAACGCCCGTTAACGACACAGCAGCCGATACCGCCAAAGCAACGAATACGATTAGTTGAATTTTTAAAAAAGACACATTAATGCCCAGCGATTGCGCCTCGGTCTCGCCCAAAAGTAATGCGTTTAAGGCACGCGAAAAGCACAATAAATATACGCTACTGCCGCCACAAAACAACAAAGCCAAAACCACATTTCGCCAAGAGTGCCCCTGCAAGCTGCCCATTTGCCAAAGGCTAATTAAACGCAGTTGGTTTTCGTCGGTATAAAACTTTAACAAACTGGTTGTTGCACCCACTAACGCGGTAATTGCAATACCCGCTAGTAACATGGTAACCACCGAACCGCCTCCATGGCTCGAATTTATCGAGGCAATGGCAACAATTAACGCAACAGTTAACAGTGCAAAAATAAAAGCAAAGGCGATTTGCAACAAAGGTAAGTGTGCGGCACCAATCAGCCCGAGCCCTGAAAAAACAATAGCCACGCCCGCCCCTAGCGATGCACCTGCACTAACACCAATTAACGAAGGATCTGCCAAGGGGTTGCGAAACAAACCTTGCAAACAGGCCCCGGTAATACCCAACGCAAAACCCACAATCGCGGCCAAAGTAGCTCTAGGCCAACGAATTTCGAATAAAATAGTTTTTAGAGAATGATTTGATTGGGTAGGTTCTGTGTTAAACAAAATTTGATAATAATCTAGCCAGCGAACCGATACGCTGCCGATACTAATGGAAACCACAAAAATAACACCGAGTAGTCCCACTAAGGTAAAAGGCAGCCATTTTCTAATAGTGTTACCGGATTCCAACGGCATTTACGTTACTACCTTTTAATTTTTAATTCGTGATTAAGGCAAGCGAGTCGCTTAAAATTCTAACTGATTAAAAGTCCACACCCTCGCGAGCTTTGACGCCTGCATCGAATGCGTGTTTGACCGATTTTATCTCCGATACCGTATCGGCTAGACTACGCAGCGCTGATCCTCCGCCCCGCCCGGTAATAATCACGCTTTGGTTTGCAGGGCGATTTTGAATGGTGTCAATGACGGTGGTCTCATCGAGATACTTAAAAGCCAGCATATAAGTCAGCTCATCCAACACAACCAAGTCGTAGCGGGCATCCATTAGTACTTGTTTGGCTTTTTCCCAAGTTTTTAGGGCTGCTGCTGTATCACTGGCACGATCTTGAGTGTCCCAGGTAAAGCCCGTGGCCATTTGATAAAACACCACTTCTGGCAGTTTTTGCTGTATAAACAATTCCTCACCCGACATTTGCTGGCCTTTAATAAACTGAATAACAGCCACTTGCTGGCCATACCCTAAAGCCCGCAAAACCATACCAAATGCCGAGCTGGACTTGCCTTTACCGTTGCCGGTTAATAATACCACCACGCTTTTATCGGTATCGGCATTTGCTATAGTTTCATCAACATGGGATTTTTGCTTTTCCATAGCCCGCTGATGTTTAAGGGTTTGGTTGTTATCGTTTTCTATGTTAGCCATTTAATACCGCAATGTAATTTTTAATTGATACTCAAACTGTTCATTCATGTGAAGAAAAACCTCCAATTTACTCGAAGGTTTCTATTGGCTTTAACCAGAAATTTCGAATATATGGAGGTTTTTCGTTGTTACCTTTAAAAAACTATCTCTGACGACGCTAGTGAGCAGTTTTTAACGTAAAAGACGTTTTTTAGACGACATTTTAATCAGACTGTGGCCGTTTAAAAATTAACACGGCCACCCAAATACACCGCACGTCCCTGGGTATTAAACCCTGCCACTTGCTCGTATTCTTCATCCAATACATTTTCTAAGTTCAAATAAAGGTCGTAACGCTGAGCAATTGTGAGGTTTATCGACGCATTCAATAGCTCGTAATTATCTAATGGCTCACGCGTTGTGACAGCAACTGCATCCCGTACGATTTGATAATTGGTATAAATGCTCAAGTTATCCAACGGTCGCACACGCAGACCAATATTGGCCAAATGCTGTGGGCGACGGATACGTTGATCGCCATTGCTGTCCTCGGTTTCGTTATACGTGTAATTGCCAAACAATGCGGTGCCGGCGTTAATGGGCCAGTTAAATTCCGCCTCAATACCTTGTGATTTAGACTCGTCAAAGTTCTGCAAATAACCACTAAAATCATCTGCAAATATAATTTGATCATCCACAGTTTGATCAAACAAACCTAAGCTTGCAAATAAACCGTTACTGCCAAACCACTGCAGTGCCACATCAAAACCTTGGCTGGTTTCTTCTTGCAATTGCAAACCCGCCGCTTCACCAAAGGCAAAGTCGCCATCGTTGTACGCTTGTTCGTTTAAACTTGGCGCTCTAAAGCCAGTGCCGATGGAGCCCTTAATTTTTAGTTGGCCTTGGTCATTGCTAGCCAGTCCGAAAATGCCCGATAATCGATAGGTTCCAAAGCTGCCAAACTCTTCGTTATCATCGTATCGCGCACTGATATTAACATTGGCCCGTTCGGAAAACCCTGCCTGAAACGAAACGTGCACGCCTGTTTGGTCACGCTCAAGTTGCTCTACGGTTTCTTCTTCGTGATCAACCCCATAGATAAACTTAAACGCGTTGTTGATCCTATATTCACCGAGGTATTCAACGCGTTCGATTTCCCCTTCTAGGCTGAAACTCGGATCGCCATCCGTAAAATCATTGCGCTGAGATTCAGTACGGCTCACGGAGATCTGCTGTGGCAATACATCATGGTTAAAGCTTGCTGATATGAGTCCAGCGGTTAATTCCGATTCCGACAGGCAATCATTACTGGCGGGAAAGCAATTATCGAACTCTACTTCTCCATCGTGTTGGCGCAACACCAAACCCAACTGCCATAGAGAGCCTAAATTTAGCTCACCTTTGGCATGGACCGTTTGGTTTTCGTAGCCGTCCTCATCACCCGATGCATCGTCAACCCTTGCGTTAAAGCCATCCTCATCGAGTGTTGAAGCCGTAATGGAAAACTGCCCCTGATCACCGCCAGAGCCAATGGAGCCAAGTAATCGGCGATAGTTGTCAGTGCCAACGCGACCATCAATGCTCGCCTCAAACCCATCGCGATATTCTTTTGAGGTAGCGCTGATAACACCACCGGCATCCGCTCCATACACCGCACCTTGGGGGCCTCGTAAAATTTCGACGCGGTTTAAACCGCTGAGTAGAATGCTGTCGAAAATCGGCGCGGCCTGCGTACCACTGGGATCGACGATTTTAAGCCCATCGATTCGTAATTGCGTGCGGAAAGATTCCTCGCCGCGAATAAATACACCGGTTTGAGACCCCAAACCTCCGGTTTGGCGTACATCGATACCCACTTGGGTGGTTAGGTGCTCTGCCAGGCTATCGAATGCTTGGTCTTCCAAGCGCTGTTCGGGAATAACCGAAAAACTGGTACCTTGGGTAATCGCAGGAGTTTCGGTACGGGTTGAGACGACAATGATTTCTTCGATTTTGGATTGGTTGTCTTGATTTTGGGCGAACGCGCTTACACTCGCCAGAGCAATTGCTAGGGGAAGTTTTTTCATTTTTGCCTCAATCTAAATGTGTGTGTGATTGAGGGAGGGGAAGTAGATTCGAGTAAACAACAGGCAATACGGCTACTCAACTCCGACGAAGCCCTCCGCTACATCGTTTAATACAGTTGGGAAAAAGGCCGGTATCGGGCTATGCCGTGGCTAATAGATGAGCAGCCAAGACAACCGTTGCGGGGGCAGCGCTGGATTTATTGATCAATTTACAACCAGACTTCCCGTTTACCCTGCATCTCAAAAAACCTCTACTGCTCTGTAGAAAGAATAGAACGCAGGCACCTTTAACGGCGGGCACAATAATGCGCTGGTGGTCTAAGGTCAATAGTGAATAATTATTAGGCGTTATTATCAGCCGACGTAGAGAGATAAAATAGCCGGTTTGTTAGCGGTATCGCCAGATATAAATCGGAATAACAAAAAACACTTAAAGGAAATCGGGTTAGAGAAAAATAGTCGGAGAAAGGAATTTAAAGCGTATTTGTTGTTTTTATACCCATATAAAAACAAAGCAGGAATCGCGAACACCGATTCCTGATTAACCGCCCTGCCGTTAGGATTCGACCGGCAGCAATGTAATTTCTACTCGGCGGTTGGCTTGCTTACCTTGCGCAGTGGCGTTACTGGCAATGGGCTGCGTTTCGCCAAAACCCACCGTCTCCAGTCGCACGGCGTTGATGCCTTTATTGGCCAAATGCTTGGATACCGAATGAGCACGCAGTTCAGACAACTTTTGGTTGTAACTCTCGGAGCCGTCGCTATCGGTATGGCCGGCAACTACCACCAATGTGCGGTCGTACTCTTTTAACACCAAACTTACAGAATCCAGTACGGGATAAAAATCGGTAGCGATGTCTGATCGATCGGTAAGAAAAGTAATGTTACCTGGCATAATTAAGTTGATGTTATTACCCACACGCTCAACGCTAACGCCGGTTCCACGCAATTGCTTGCGCAGCTTGGCCTGTTGCGCGTCCATGTAATAGCCAATACCACCACCAATAGCCGCGCCACCGGTAGCAGCGGCTAATATTCGCTGATTACGTTTGATGGATTTTTCATCTCGATTGTCCAAATAGGCCACTACTGCGGCTACACTGGCACCAACACCCGCGCCAATGGCAGTTGACGAAGTTTTTTGTTCCCCAGTATAAGGGTCATACGTTGTACAACCTGCCAGCATGGCGCAGGCTAATACACCGACAACAGATTTAGAATGAACATACTTTACGACTTTACTGACAAATAACGGGTTCACGGTTGACACCTCTGTTGTGATTTGTTTTTTGATATTTACTGGCCTTGCGGTAATCGCCGTTAGTTTAGGCCAAATTAACTTGTAGGCTATTGTATTAAGTCAAACTGAATATTGGCTTAACGCTTTTTATTACCGAGTTAAGCTTATTACCGAGTTAAACTTAGTAAAAAATTAAGCCTCACTGAGTGTACGGTATATTGTGCGCTTCGTCTTAAGTACTGTGTCCTAAGTACTGTGCCTTAATCATTGAGTCTTAAGTACTGCGTCACAGTTTTATAGCTCTCGGGTCTGAATTAGGCGGGATGGTAACTTAAAATTATCGCGATTTAGATCATTAATTGCTGTTTTTGCGATCTTTTACAGATATTTTATAAACCCGAAGTAAAATCAGAACTTTGAGTCTGAGCCATAGCTCGGCTATTGGGTGTAACTAAAAAAACAGTTTTAAAGAATAGGAGAAAACTACAATGTGGGTAAAACAAATGCTACAACGCATCTCAATTGCTCGTGGGCTTAGAAGGTTTCTTGCACTTGGGGATTTTTTTGCACTTGGGGCTTTTCTCGCACTCGGCCTCGTAAGCCACACTGCGTTTAGTGCTGAAAATTTAACCAAACAGGGACTCATCGCTCATGTATCACCCTACTCTGCACAAAAAACAGAGCAACGCCTGCTAAACATAATCCAACAGAAAGGTCTTAAGGTGTTTACTGTTGTTGATCACAGTGAAGGCGCAAAATCAGTCGATTTAAATCTACCCACCAGTAAAGTAATTATTTTTGGCAACCCTAAAGTGGGCACACCGTTGATGCAATGCTCGGCAACCGCCGCAATTGACTTACCACAAAAAATGCTCCTTCACGAGGATGAACTCGGCAATGTTTGGATTCGCTACAATGACCCTCACTATTTGGCAGAGCGCCACAAAGTGGAAAATTGCGAAAAGGTGATCCAAAAAATTGATAAAGCGTTAGCCGCCATTGCCGCCGAAACCGTAAAGCAAAACCAATAATTAAACTTTTTTGAATTGATCGCCACGACAATGCCACAGCACTGCCACGACATAACCACGGACGGTGCGCTTGTTGTGGCGATTCCATCGATGTTTCATCGCAAACTTCGGTTTTTAAGCCAAGAATTTCTAGCCAAAAACGATCTAGAGCAAACTAAAAACCTTACGATAACAAGCTTGCATTTTATTACTTGAAACTGGGAGACATTAGAGTATTGGATAGGTTAAAAAGCTGAAATGCATTAGATTAACCGTGCCGTGCAATGCAATGGATAACCAAACGCGCCCAGTTAAACTGTATATTAATCCATAGCAAAACCCAGCCAAGCCATAAACCAATGTCTGATTACCAGACAATTTACCGTGAACCAAGATAAAAACACCTGCGCTGATTATTAACGGCAACCAAAACGCAACAGACTTAGGTAAATTCCTACACCAATGCATTATTCTTTGCTGGATTAAAACCCGCAAAAACGCCTCTTCTGCCACACAAGTGGCTAGTAAATTGATCACTGCAAACTGAGCGACAAAAAGCCAGTTTTTGAGATAAAAACTTAAATCCAACAACCAAATAGCAAACCCGTTAATTATCAGCCCAATAATTACCACGGAAACAAGCTCAACAGCTAAGCGACGATTAAAATAAAAAATACTAATGCAGCCGTAAGCAACAATTACAAACCAACCTGCTAATAATTTTGCTACATTCACAGATAACGTAAACGGCTTACCTGCCTCGTGCAATTGGTTAGCCGAAAACACCACTGGGTAAGTAAAACCTTCAGGCCGGTAAACCGCTAGCAAAAAACCACAAACAACCACGCAAGGCCAAATTAGCAAATTCAAGCGTGTCTTGGATCTTCGCTCAGTAAACTGGAGTGTATAAACCAGCGCCATGAAAAGCAAAAGCAGCACCAAACTTAGCCAAGCAAGCCAGCTAAAGGTCGACAACAGCAATGCAACCAAACCGAAGATCATGACTGTGGATACTTTACGATCTAATGTAAAACCCATTTCGCTCAAACCCATGTTTTTCCGGTGACCCTAAACACTAGCGCATAAAACTGGTACACGCTTTTAATCCAATTGATACACTTCGTCTGCATTCAAAGAGCACCTCAATTTAAGTGGCTAAAGATGTTACCATAGATCCCATAAGAATCTTGTGACCAACAAACTTACAACAGAGGCAGTTTTATGAGCACTAATCAATTGGTTGTGGTAAGTGGCGGAACAAAAGGTATTGGCCGAGCGGTTTTAACCAGCTTTGCAGAATTGGGTTACGACCTTGCTACTTGTGCACGAAACGAACAAGAACTTAAGCAACTAAAGCAGTATTTGGAACAAACCCATGGCATCAAGGCACACACTTTTAAAGCAGACTTAAGCCAAAAATCAGAAACCTTAGCATTTGCCCAATTTATTCGAGAAATCAACCAACCCATTGCCGCCTTAGTGAATAATTCGGGGGTATTTGTCCCCGGGTCTGTACACACCGAGGAAGACGGCGCGTTTGAATTGCAATTAACCACTAACGTCCACTCTGCCTACCATTTATCTCGTCAGATAATCCCTATCATGAAGCAACAGCAATACGGTCATATTTTCAACGTTTGCAGCACCGCGTCCATTACGGCTTACACCAATGGCGGGTCTTACTGCATCAGTAAATTTGCGCTGTACGGTATGTCTAAAGTTTTAAGAGAGGAATTAAAACCCGAAAACATTCGAGTTACATCGGTAATGCCAGGAGCCACTTTAACCGCTAGTTGGGAAGGCACCGATTTACCTGAAGATCGCTTTATGCCACCCGAAGATGTTGCGCAAATGATGGTGAGCTGCTTTAAATTGAGCAATCGCAGTGTGGTGGAAGATATTGTAATGCGGCCAGTATTGGGGGATTTGTAGTTGCGAAACCTCTGAGAGAATCAGAGGTTTTATTAATCGTTTTACGCTAAAAAGTTAGCCCGTATTTCTTAATCCCGCGGCTACGCCGGCAATGGTAACCATCAACGCTTTTTCCAATTGCGTGCCGCCGCATACCTCGCCGCACTCTCTTGAACGCCGCAGCAACTCAACTTGCAATATATTTAATGGGTCGATGTAGGGGTTGCGAATTTTAATCGAGGCTTTTAATTGGGGATCGCTTTCCATCAGTTTATGGGACGGTACTAAGTCCACCAATTGATTGATGGAGTTTTGCAGTCGCTGACGCAAAGCCTCGCCCCAGTGCCGTTGATCCTCTGGTACCAATTTTTCATCGTATAAGCTGGCCAGCCAAGGATCGGTTTTGGAGAACACCATTTCCAGCATGGATAAACGGGTGCGGAAAAAAGGCCATTGTTCGAACATTTCGAGCAATACGGCTTCGTGTTCGACACGGGTTTTGGCCAAGGCTTCGCCGGTGCCAAGCCATGCTGGCAGCATCATACGGCTTTGCGACCAGGCAAAAATCCAAGGAATAGCCCGCAGTGTTTCCACTCCGCCGCCCGGCTTACGCTTGGTTGGGCGCGAACCTAAAGGTAATTTGCCCAATTCTTGCTCCGGCGTAGCTGCACGAAAATACGGCACAAAACTGGGGTCTTCTCGAACAATACCGCGATACACTGCACAGGATTGCTCGCCGAGCTGATCCATAACGGAACGCCAAGAGTCTTTGGGTTTTGGCGGTGGCATTAAATTGCCCTCTAAAATGGCCGCCGCAAAGCGCGCCATAGACTGCACTGCCAAATCAGTGAGACCGTATTTAAAACGGATCATTTCGCCCTGCTCGGTTACCCGCAAGCCACCGGCCAAGCTGCCCGGTGGTTGCGACAACAACGCACTGTGCGCAGGGGCACCGCCGCGCCCCACTGTACCGCCACGACCGTGGAAGAGCACCAATTTTAAATTGTGTTTTTCGGCCAGTGCGACCAATGCCTCCTGTGCGCGATACTGCGCCCAACCGGCGGCAAAAAAACCGGCGTCTTTGGCGGAATCTGAATAACCAATCATGACGTATTGGCAACCTTGTAAATAACCGCGATACCAATCGTTATTTAATAATTCAGCGATGACCGATTCCGAACGATTTAAATCATCCAAAGTTTCAAATAATGGTGCTACCGGTAGTCGAAAGTGACAACCGCATTCGCGCAATAATAATTGCACCGCCAATACATCGGATGGATGGCGAGCCATGGAAATAATGTAAATACCCAAGGCTTCCGGCTCGGTGTTGGCAATAAGGCGACAGGTTTGCAATACCTCTGCAACCGGCTCAGAGGCCTGCCAATCCACGGGAATTAACGGGCGCTTGGAGCTTAACTCCGTTAGCAAAAAATTTTGTTTGTCTTTTTCGGTCCATTGAGCGTAATCGCCAATGCCCAAATAGCGTGTTAATTCCGATAACACCTCTGTGTGGCGCTCGCTGTCTTGGCGAATATCCAACTTAACCAACGGAGCTCCAAACGCGTAAGCCCGCCATAAGGTATCGCGCAATAAACCGTCGGCGACGTTTTCTAAGCCCGATTCCGTTAAGGATCGATAACACAATTCCAGTGGATCCAGTAATTGTTGAGTTCGGGTAATCAAATCACGTGCGTGCGTTAATTCGCCTTTTAGTACGGCACCCAAATGATCGCGCGTTTCTTTAATTTCATCGCGTAAGTCGCGCAACAGAACACGATAGGGTTCGCCGCCGGAGCCGACTCGATTGCGCAATTCGTCGGTGCACTTTGTTAGCGATAATTCCGCACACAGTTTTTCTACATCCTCCAGATACAATTCCATGGCCATCCAACGGCTGGACAGTAGTACCTCCTGGCTCACTTGCGAGGTCACAAATGGGTTGCCGTCACGATCGCCACCCATCCAGGAAACAAACGACAAAGGCATCCAATTTAATGGCATGTTGGTGTCGAGTTCTTCCCGCACCATTTTATGCATGCGCCGCATAAACTTAGGCACCGCATACCACAGCGATTGCTCAAACACCGAAAAACCCCATTTGGCTTCGTCGACTGGCGTTGGTCGGCGTTCGCGAATTTCGTCGGTGTGCCAAGCCTGGCTAACTAACTCACTGATGCGAGAACGAATATCCTGCTGTTCTTCTTCCTCGCCTTGGGTTTTATCGAGTGCAACCAAACAATCGTTTAATAAATGGTGTTTTTGAATTAACGTGCGGCGGGAAACCTCGGTGGGGTGAGCAGTAAAAACCAGTTCAATGGATAACTGTTTAATGGCGTTTTGCAAATCGCCGGTATTTATCTTTGATTTGCTTTCGCATAAAAACTGTCGCAAAAAACGCTCACCGTTGTGAGCGGAAGTCTCCCCAGGGGCAATGCTTTGGTACTGTTCCGCGATATTGGCTAAATTTAAAAACTGATTAAAAGCCCGCGCCACAATTAACATTTGTTCGTCGCTTAATTCGGTAAGCAAACTGGTTAGAGCATCCCGATCCGAGTCGGAGGTTTGATCCTTGCGAGAGGCATGGGCAATTTTTCGAATCGACTCCACCTGCTCCAGCACTTCATCGCCATGAGCTCGACTGATGGTTTCACCCAAAATTCGGCCCAGTAGCCGAATATTTTCTCGCAATGGATCTTCTGTGGGAATGGGTTCAAGGCTATCAAGTACAGTGTTGGTTACGGTATTGGAAGAAGATGATTCGACGTTCATAATGCCCCCAGGCTGCGTATCTGTTGTTAACAAACTGATATCGAACGTTTGAGATATGAGAGTTTCTTATTTAATCACGATAGTCCACAAGGTAGTAGCCCGAGCCAACTCTTAATTGGCTAACTCCGGCTCAATTATGGAATGAATTTCTGGTCGGTGGGTTTTAATTTCTTCGGCAGTTAGGCCTTCCAACGAATAGGGAAACTTTAACCAACGTTCGGTGGTGTGGATAAAGTAATCGGGCTCGCGCTGCGTTAAGTTGGATGCCGGTTTAAAATAAGGCACCGCCACTCGAATATCCTTGGGGCAATTTTTCCGCGCCTTGGTTTGCAACTCGTTGATCAGTGCTTCGATAGTGCGACCGGTGTCGAATACGTCGTCGACAATTAAAAGCGGGTCGTCGTAATTGATGTTTTTTAACAAGTAAGAAAGGTCGTGAATACGAATGGTGCTATTGCGCTCGCCAATACCAGCGTATGACGAGGTACGAATCGCAATGTGGTCGGACTGACAACCACCGTAGTAATCGATAAACTCCTGAACCGCAACCCCGATGGGCGCGCCACCGCGCCAAAGGGCAATAATAACCTTGGGCCGAAACCCGCTGGCCAGCACTTTAGCTCCTAACTCAAAGGAATCTTCGAGCAATTGCTGTGCAGAGATGTACAACTTGTCTGGTTGCGCCTCGCTTCCCATATTCACTCCTGCGGTCTTCTAATTGGAAAATAGGCGCTGCCTCTCACCTTCCAAATCTTGTATTAAAACTGCCAAATATTGGCCCGGTGGTCAGTTATTGTATACTGCGGGTTTTGCTAACACCAATTTGGCTGTATTTTGATGATAAAATGCTTTCTTGAACCAGAAGATGTATTGCTAGATTCGTACCGATTGGCCAATCTGGTTTACCAAAGTGGCTTTAAACCCGATTTTATTGTCGGGCTCTGGCGCGGGGGTAGCCCGGTCGGTATTGCGGTGCAGGATTATTTGGAATATCTGGGCGTTAAAACCGACCATATTTCTATTCGCACGTCTTACCGGGGGCTGTCCAGTTACGCCAGCATGGTTGAGCAACACGAGAATATTCGCGTGCACGGCACCCAGTATTTGCTCGACAATTTAGAATCGCACCATAAACTGTTGCTGGTAGACGACGTGTACAGTACAGGGCTCAACTTGGATGCGGTAATTCAGCGCCTGCGCACCAAAACCCGCCGCAATATGCCGCAAGATGTGCGCATTGCCGCTCTTTGGTTCAAACCCGATAAACTCCGTGTTACACGCAAGCCCGACTACTTTTTGCACACAACCCAGGATTGGCTGGTCCTGCCCTACGAACTGGATGGCTTAACCGAGACCGAAATACAGCAACACAAACCCTACGTGGCGCAATTGGCCGAGCGGTATCAATTATCCAAACCACACAACGAGTGACGGGAGCAGTCTGAGGCTTAAACGCTTTTGGGGTGTTTAGATAAAAATCTGCGCAAAATACTTTTTACTGAGAGGTAATGTGCTCAGTCCCCTGGATGATATAGTTTATCTCCTTGATGCCTCCTATCTTCACGGAGAATATTCAGCACCTTTTTAAGCCATTCATATAAGCCATTCATAATTCATTAGAAGTAGTAGTTGTTATGTCCCAGTCCATCGATGAATTTAAAGCCCAATATCCATTCACCACAGAAATTAAAGTCTACTGGAACGATTTAGACTCCAATCAACATGTTAATAACGTGGTTTATTACCGCTACCTAGAGCAATTGCGTGTTGAGTTTCTTCATGCAGCTTTTTTCGACGAAAGCCAAGTTAAACTTGGTTTTGTATTGGCCGAGTCGAGTTGCCGGTATTTATCGTCGGTTAATTACCCAGACACGCTTTTACTGGGGCTCTATATCGCTCATATTGGCGACTCACAAAATATCCAACATCACGGCATATACAGCTACCAGCAGCAACGTTTGGTCGCTACCGGAACTTCACGATTGGTTAATGTCGATTCAGAAACCGGTAAGAAAAAACCAATGGCCGATGGCCTGAAAGAGGCCTTGCAGCGCTATTTTAGAAGCGAACAACAGGATTAACTGGTTATGTCAGAGTCTTTGCGAGTGAGTTTGGTGCAGACGGATTTGGTGTGGCACCAACCAGAAACAAACCGCAGCCGCCTGGCCGACAAGCTCACGACTCTGGCCGGCCACACGGATCTTATTGTCTTGCCGGAAATGTTCACCTCGGGCTTTACCACCGAGCCCGACGAACTCAGCGATCAATTGGAACACTCGCCCACTCTGGAATGGATGATTGAGCAAGCCAAACACACCGACGCCGCCGTGACCGGCAGTACCGTGTTTAAAACACCGGCAGGCAACACCAATCGCATGTGGTTTGTCACCCCCGATGCCGACGTTCATTTTTACGATAAAGTGCATTTGTTTCGCATGGCTGGGGAAGACAAACGCTATAACCCCGGCAATAGTCGAGTGATTGTGCAATACCGAGATTGGAAGATTCTGCTCACCGTCTGCTACGACCTGCGCTTTCCGGTGTTTTGCCGTAATCGAAACGATTACGATCTTATGCTCTGTGTGGCCAGTTGGCCCAGTGTTCGCCGCCTACCCTGGCGTTCGCTGTTGCAAGCCAGAGCCATCGAAAACCTGGCCTATGTGGCGGGTGTTAATCGCGTGGGCGAAGACGGAAAAGGCTGGCATTACAGCGGCGACTCCCTAATGATCGACTATCAGGGCCAATTGCTGGACGATCAACCGCAAAACATCGAATTCATAGCAACCTATTCCCTGCACAAAGCCGATTTAGAGCAGTTTCGAGCTGAATTTCCCGCCTGGATGGACGCCGATGACTTTGATTTACGCTTAAAACAATGAATTTAGCAGCTAATCGGCCAATAAGGCTTCATCCACATTAACTATTAATCGAGATAAAAATACATGAGATTGGATTATTGCGTTTTTGGAACAAACAATATGGAAAAAGCTATCAAATTTTATAATTCGTTATTCGAACAAACAGAGCTTAAGCAAGTTTTTTCTACCGATCGCATGACATTTTGGCAGTGTGAAGATTTTACGCTTGCCATTGCCAACCCGTTTGACGGGGAACCTGCAAACCATGGCAATGGAACAATGATAGGCTTGAACGTTGGATCGGCCGAAGAAGTGAAACGACTCCATGCAAAAGCTATAGAGTTAGGCGGCACTTGTGAAGGAGAGCCAGGTCAACGAGGCCCCAAATACTCTGCTTATGTGAGAGATCTGGATAAAAATAAAATTGCTTTTGCGGTATAAATGCCTAACAAGAAAAGGCAGCATCGCCCTTCGGGCTGAACGCGCTAACGCGCGCCGCAGCGGGTGCGATTTGATCATATTTTGTACAACCCGAAGAAACTGTAGCATACTGCTACAAAACCTGCTACGATTGCAGAAATCAGTGAACGTTTAACCCCAGGAGCTTTTTTCATGGCTAAAGCCTCTTCTCCCGTTCGTTTGCAAGCAGAATTGATGGAAGCCGCCGTACGCAGTGGTAAATTGTGTCACCGCAGTGCTGCGGAACAAGTGGAATACTGGGCCAGTATTGGCAGAACTGTGGGCAATTTATTAACACCCGATGCCATTCTTGCCGTTCGCTCGGGCCTTGCCCAAGTTAAAATAGAACCCGTAACCAGCCAACCGGTCGATGCCGACCAAGTTTTTGCTTCTCTCAACAATCAACGCAACTCAGGCGAACTTGCCGAGCGTATCAGCGCGGGTAATGTCCGCTACCAAGCCAGCCGTCAACACCCGGGATTACTGGAACAAATCAATCCCAACGGCAGTGTTGTCATTGGTCAATTTCGCAACGGCCTGTTTGAACCGGTAAGCGCTGCGTAAGACCACCCCAATAAGCCCTAAAATAAAAAGAACCGCATGAAACAACTCTGGTTGCTGGCTGGAGCCAATGGCTCTGGCAAAAGTACTTTTTATCATACCCAATTAGAGCCGCTTGGCCTGCCCTTCATCAACGCCGACATTATTGCCAGAGAATTTTTTCCCAACGCGCCAGAGGCTCACAGTTACGATGCCGCCAAAATTGCCGAGGAAATTCGCCAGCAGTTGTTGTTTGAAAATCGTAGCTTTTGTTTCGAGACGGTATTTTCCCACCCCACCAAAATAGATTTTGTCGCCCGCGCCAAATCTCTGGGGTTTGAAGTCATTTTGGTGTTTATTCATTTGGATTTCGTCGAGCTGAACAAAGCGCGGGTATCGCAGCGAGTGCGCGAAGGAGGACATTTTGTGCCCGATGATAAAGTCGAAAGCCGAGTGCCACGCACTCTAGCTAACGTAAAAGCCACGCTGCCACTGTGCGATCAAGCAAGATTTTTAGACAACTCGTCGGCGTTTGATCCGTTTCGCCCGGTGGCTACTTACAAAAACGGCTTAGTGACTTATCACGATTATCCGCCGACAGAATGGCTAGTAGAAATGTTTTCGGAAGTAGAAACCATTAACTAAAGCACCTTCAAAAAAATGCTTCTAGTAAAAAAAAGAATGCCGCTGGAACTCATCAAGCGGCATTCGTTGTTTTTAACTAGCGATATTTATCGCGCTATCAGTATTTGTCGCTCTATCGGTATTTATCACTATAGTGGCCGTCACCAGTAGGCAACAAAGAATCCAACGCAGCTAAGTTTTTACCGTCGTGCTTTTTGGTAAATTCGCTAACCTGTTGAGAGATTTTATCGGCAGCCGATTTTAACGCACCGCTGTCTACCGCAGACAAATTAACACCGCCAGCCACTGATAAAATCTCTTTTATTTGTGGGGAGTTAATTTTTCCGTTGGTGGCGTTTAGCTTTTCAATGTTTTTATTAATGCGTGTCGTCATAGCTGTGCGGAATTCACCAGCTTCTTTTGAGCGGCTTAAAGCGCGCATGCTGTATTCCAAATCAGTGGCTTGGCCTACAACATACAAAACACGTTTGCGCTCGGTACTTGCTGGTTTATTCTCTTCGCCGCCACTCCAAAATACATTGTGACGAATTTCGCCTTGGGTCCAAGAAACCAATTCGAAGTCTTCGCTGCCGGCTTTGTGGCCACCCACGTTGACTAATTCCTCATTGGGAACGGTGTGACACGCCAAACAGTTACCGGCAATTAAATTAATTTGCGCTGGGCGAATTTGGCCAGCAGCAGCGGCAGCATTAATTCGCGCTTTGGCCTGCTCTGGGGTTTCGGCTTCGATACTACCGCCGGCGTAATCGCCGTGGCCTTCCACCCATTCAGCGGCTGCACCGTGGCAAGATTCGCAGGAGATACCGGCAATGGGTAACGCATCTTCTTTGGTTTCACCAACCAATGTGTAGTGGCAAGCTACGCACGTACCGTCGGGCGCTTCGATGTCGTAAATGCCCAGTGCTTCTGAGATTTCAAAAGCTCGGTCGCTCGCGGGTAATTCATCGTAAGTTTTAAAGTGCGTAGTTTCTTCCCAAACGTCGTGCTCAGGTGAATGGCAATCTACACATTCGCCAGCGCCAATGGTCTTGGTAGGATCCAAAGTAAACTTGTGAACCGCCTCGGCTCCACTACCAGCACTTACAGATAATCCCAAAAATACGGTAGTCATTAACGCGGCTAATTTCGCGGTAGACGTTGTAACGGTGTATCGGCTAATCACAGGTTTGGCCTGCTGCATTGTTGTTCTCCCTAATCGTTTTATTTGATCCGCTAAAAACGGATCGTTTTTAGAATCTCACGAGAATTTCGGTTCGAGCTCCCCAACCGGAATCAAAATTCTGGCGTTCTGCCACAAAACCATCTAAACGAGCAATAAAGCGTCGTCCTAAAGCGTGTTGATAACGAGCGGCTAACGCCACTTGCGTGCGTTCGGCGTCTTCATCGTAGGAATCGCGCGCGCCTAGTTCGAGAATTAATTGGCGGCGATTGTTGGCGAAAAACATTTGATAACCCAAAGCACCGCCAAAACTCTCGATGGCATCGTTAGAAAGCGGCGCGCCGTAGCCGCCCAAACCCACGGCGGCAAACGAAATACCCACAATACCCAAAGGTCCGCCAGTAGCTAGATCGCGTGAGGCAGGCTGAAATTCGTCGATGCCGTAAAATAAATTGATGTAGACATTATCGAACGTGTGTGCCGGCACCCAAGACATTTCGCTCACTAACAAAGTACCGCCGGTGGTGAGTGATGTTTCGTCATCACCGGGTTCGGAATGCACCGCGCGAAACGCCGTATTGAGTTTACCAAAGCGCTGAATAGCACTAATCCCTAACCAATAACCATCGCCGGTTTCATCGGAGTTGACGGTGGCAAAATCCAGGTTAACCGTACTTTTTGCAAAGTCAGACTCGGTAAAAATACCAAAGAAATCCGCTTCTTCGTCTTCAATATTATTGGAGCGATTCACTTCGTTCCAAGCGTACACAAAAGCGACTCGCGTATTGTTGTTACCCAATAACGACAGATTATTGCGCGCTAGCGCAATGGAATCCATATTGTCGTTAACGATGGTGCCTTCCTGGAAGAAAATCTGCTGTCGGCCAATGGATAAATCCAAATCCAAAGGACGATTAACACCACCGCCGTTTAGTTTAGGGAATAATTCCGCTAAATTGACTTCAATAAATGCCAGAGAAACATCCAAAGTGGGATCGATATCCTCTTCTTCTGGCTCAAAACGGCGGCCAAAAAACTCACCGTCTTCATCGAAACTGCGCACGCCAACAACAATACGGTCGGCTTGCGAAAGTGTTAATTGGCCAAATAAATCGATGCGATTGGCCCACTCGCTAAATTGTTCGTCTCCGGTGGCCGGTTCGTAATCCACATAAGCTGCACCAGAGCGAACCTCACCCCACGCCACAAAGCTCGGTTGCCAAACAGCGCCGGTGGGAATTTCGAAACCGGCACTAATGTTGCCAGCGCCGAGAAAGCGATCGCCAATTTCGATCAAAGGCGGCACACGATCAGGCACCTCGTCGATTTGCATGGGCTTAGGCTCGGAAGACAATTCACTACCCGCCGCATTTACTAATACTGGCACAGTGCAAAAACCCAACGCGACGGCTAATGAAAAAGGTTTCAGCGAACGATTTGTGTTGGCAAAAATAAGATTACTCATTGGTTTGCGCCACCGTTTGTTTGCTGTGAATGTCAAACTCCATTTCTTTGTGCCACAGCACTTGGTGACCTTCTACAATGGAGTCGCCAATTTCTTTTGCGCTCATGCCGTAGTCGAAACCCACTTCCTGAATGTCCGACAGCAAGTTAATCGGCACCATGCCAGCGATTAATTTCACGTCCAACTTGTAAGGCCCAGCACCGGACAATTCGCTGCCTTTAATTTTGTAATTAACGATTCGTTCGTTGCCCGGCAAAATAACTTGCTTGTGTTTACGGGCACCGCGCGGACGACCGTACACACCACTGGAGCGCGTTTCGGGGCGCACAAAGGGCAGCGGATCTATGGATACGTTAATGGGAATAATTTGCTCACGCTCGCCACCGCGAATATTGCGGGTTAGGAATTTACTCTGCAGCGAGAACAATTGATCATCCAACGGAATTTCGCCGTTGTGAACATACAGCGAATGGGTATCGCGCAAATCACCGTTGGGATCTAAATCGCCGGATTTAAACAACACGTCGCCGTTGGCATCGGTTAAAGTTACCCGCAAAAATACCAATCGTTCCGCATCAAATCCGGTAGGCACGCCATGACCATCGGTACCATTGCTCACCACTACTTTAAATTTAATGCCTTTTTCATCGGCTTTAATGGGTTCGATATCACTTAATCGATAACCCACTTGCAATAACTCTAGGCGTTTTTGTTCGATCTCTTCCAACAAGCCCAGTTGTTCATTCAAAACAGCGCGCGCTCGAACGCGGCGGGTTTTAGAACGCCATTTTCTTGGGAAGTCGTAGGCATCGCGATTTTTACGGGCTTTAGCTTCAAATTCGTCCGTGCCCCACCACTGTTCGTTTTTGGTAACCGGATCGCGCCATTCAAATTCCAGCCACTCTTCCATGGTTGCCAGTTTTTGTGCGTCGGTGTTGTGCGGGAATAACGCGGGGTGAATAACCGAGTAATCCGGCCCGGGGAACATGTGATTGGTTAGCTTGCGCGGAGGCGTGTGATAAGGCTCGCTGCGACCTTGGCTGATTTCTGCCGCAGGACCGTACTCGTACTCTGAGGCGATGCCTTGCTTGGTTGCCATATGGCAATCCTGACACGTCTCTCCCCGTGCTGCCGCTGGTGAATAGTTGTATTCACTAAAGGCATCTTCCAATCGGAAACCATTACGCAAGCGCACATCGTGACACGTACCGCAAAACTCTGAGGAGCTAATAGTTTTAAATTTAACGGCATCGGCGTGAATGGCTCGACCGCGTTCGCCCCGCTCGGGATTAACTCGACATTCGTCATCGTTTAAGCAGTCTTTTAAGCCTTCGTTACCAGAGGGGCCAAATACCGGATCGTAAATATCACCTTCAACCATGGCCAGACGACCACTGATTCGACCGTAGGCTTTATCCACTCGGTGGCAAACAATGCAGGTAACGCCTTCGCGCGAGGTTGGATGGCGATCCAAGTTGGACATAAACAGCGGCTCTTCCAAATTCATGCCCACAGGTGTGTGGCATCGAATACAAAAATCGCCGTTGGTGCCGTTACTGCGTTTTAAAATGGTGCCATGCATGGCGTTAAAGACGGGACTTAGCTGCGCGTAAGCGTGGGGAGAAACACTCCATTCGCGGTACTGTTTAGGATGGCACGCCGCGCATTTGGAGGCCTCGGGGAAGCGGCTGCTGATCATTACTTCAGCGTGTAAACGCGCTGCGGCTTCTTCTTTGGCAGAGAGTTTTTCGGACTCTTCACCATTGGCACCCGCTGCGATCCCCAACATTGTTACCACAAAACAGCTTAATAGCATCCACTGTTTTGCCGCACAGGTTAACCTGGTTTTTACTACGCTCATTTATTGCCTCCTTGTAATACCAGACACACGGCATGACACTTAAAAAAATTAAAGGAATCTTCAAAGTACTTACCGAAAAATGTACTCGAAGATTCCTAAAAATAAAGCCTTATTAACTCACTTAAACGACCTGCATTATTTAAAACTTATAACTTGTAACTTATAAAAGGTGCAGTGAATTTTGGGCCGAATATTTTGTTTCAATAACGCTGTAAAACTGAGAGTTGTTATGGTGAATTCTTGTTTTGGAGCTATCGACCAAAGACAGAAACACTTTTATTAATCTACCGGCAAGTGTAGACGATATTTTGTTAACCTAACGTGCAGAATGCTGCGGTGCCGCATCCCAATACTTTTTTATGGACTTTTTTGGAATAAAAACAAAAACTCTAATTAAGAGTATATTTATCGACATCCGTAACCAATGGATGTCGATTTTTATGATTAGCCTTTCTTAGGAGTAACCGTTTTTATCACTTTTCAGTGGCTAATCAACAAACGTCCACTTCCCCATAGCAACTAAGATACGCAGTCCTTAGCGGAAAATACAAACGTCTAATTTAATCGCCCTATGGAGAAAATTAAAAGCATTTATTGAACCTGAAAAACATAAGAAAGGTTAAGATTACGAACGCTTCTTATCTGACCAAACAGTTTTTTCCGCTCAAAAAGCCAATCAGCGAAATTAACTAATCGGTTAACCAGGGAACCTCTGATTAACTCTGGGATGAATTAATCAGAGGTTTCTCAGAAAAATACTCTTGCCTAAATGGCGAAGACTCTACAACACGCCTGCTCTTTAAAAACCCGCTCGAACTAGGGTTCATCGATCGTGTTAAACGCTGTTTCCAATAATTTCATGGATTGGTGGCTTTCCATGGCCTTTGGCGAGATATGGTAGTTGTGGCAAGTAATGCATTGCTCGCTGGCTTGCAGATTTTTACCGTGGCAAGTGCCACAGATTTCCTGATTAACCGGCGCGAAGTTGCTGATATAAGCCGAAGGCCCGGCGTCGGCGTTGTAAGCGTCGAGAACTTCTGTGTCTTCATCTAATTGATGGCACAAACCGCAAGTCTCGTTATCGCCCTCGCCCACATGCGGTGCGTGAGAATACCAAGTGTATTCCTTTAACATGGGCGGATGTTGTGTGGCTTGCCAAGCAAAGCGTGTAATGCCGTCTTCATCAGTGCTGCGGCTATGGCATTTTGTACAACGTCCAGCGCCTTTAGCATCGCCACCAGAGGCGTGAATATCGGCTAGAGAATCCAATAATTCTTCCGCCGCTTGGCGCACCGTAAATTGGTCGTCATCGCCGGGTTCTTTGCGGCTAACAATCTCAGAAGTCACATCCACCCATTCGCGAATAAACGCATCGCCATGGCCTGAGGGTAAATATTGCAATGAATATCGATCCTCTTGCCAACTGCCCGTAAGCACCCATTCCACACCGGGAATTCGCCCTTCGGTCATGGGCATGGCTTTGGTGGACTCGCGATCTTTGAAGGTCTCGGGCATGGCCTCGGTTAAAGCACTTTGGTAATTATCGTAATCGGTTTCGGAATACCAAATCGTGGCGATGCTACTGACCAAATCGGCGGACAACTGGCCGCTGAGTGCCGCTGATTGTCGAATGGTTAGCGGTTGCGATAAATGAGCCGATACGCGCGAAAACAAGGTAGTTGATGGATTCTCGGAAAGATCCAACAGCAATCGCCGCAATCCCCACAGCACCGTGTACACATCTTGCAGTTGCTCGGGCTCAGCACCGCGCAATTTTCTCAATTGAATTTTTGATTGCTTTAAACGCGCCAAGGCCGGAGCCACGTCGCCATCGAGCATTAATAAAAATTCAGTCATCGGCGTTAACCCTAAACGAGTTATTCCCGTGCGACTGCTGCGACGAGTGGATTCTGGCCATACACCCAAAGCTGGATCGCCATCAATAGTGCGGGTATCAAGGGCGGGTAAATTTAATAACGGAATGGGATCGGACGAGCTAATCTGATCGCCATGGTGAAACACTTTGCTGTCCGGCCCACTGGTATCGGCGGTTTGTAAATCGCTGTGGCAATTGACGCACATGCTTTCGAACGAGCCGGTGGTCTGATGACCGCCGCCCGGTTCCAGCGTGTGGCAATTTTTGCAGACAAAGCTTTTTTCGGTTTCTGTAAAATGCTGATTGGAATGACTGGCGTGGTCGAAAATAATTTCTGGCCGCTGCGGATTGGGGTAGTTGGTAAATTCCGCATGACCTTTGGTTAAGGTACCTGGCGAATGGCACATGGCGCAATCCGAGCCGGAGGCATCCACTAGCACATCGGCCCCTTCATGCTCGGCATGGCAAGTACGACAACTGGCTTCGCTGTGTCCGACTTCTAAAAAAGCGTCGTCGGAGGCATGACTGAACATACCTTCGTGACAATTTTTACACGCACTATCCGACACACGGGAAAATAGCTCGGTGTGACACACCGAACAATTATCGCCGATTGCCAACCGGTGAGCAGGATGCAGCGAACCGGTGGTCCACAGTGCATCACTCAGCCAATTGGAGCTAACCGCAACCGGCTCGGATGGATCCAAATTGTTGCGTTTTTTATCGAGTTGCGTGGCAATAAACGGCACCGCAAAACAAAACACCAACACCAATCCCACCAAAACCCAAGCGGGCCAACGCACGGAAATACGTGTTTCATCCAACGAAGTGCGGTAAATGGACTTTTGGATATTGTTGATGTTGATGTCGCGGCTGTTTTCGATGAGTGCAAAATCAAATCCAGGCGGCGGCTTTATCACGGTATATTGACTGGCGCCAATGATAAATTCATCGCCCACCGACAACGGCGCTTTTTTAACTTCTTCGCCGTTAAGCAGAATTTTGCCAGAACCCAGCGCACGAATTTTGGCAATTTTTTTAAAGGTAATTACTGCGTGGCGAGATTGTACTTTGGGGCCGGTAACATTAAGAATATTGCCCGGTTCGCTACCCAGCGTAATTTCATCCACGCTAAGTTCTAGATCGTGGAAGGTCCTGTAGTTTTCACGGGAAACGGATTGTCTGACTAATATGCTCGTCACTCAGATCACCAATACATAAAAACCACAACAATATGAATCAACATTGCACACAGCAATGCCGCCGATACGGGCACATGAAAAACACGCCATACTCTGAGCCATCCCTGAAATTGCACATCTTTGCGAATTCGCACCAGCAATTGTTGTCTTCGCGCGATAACCGAAACCAATTCGGTTAGGGCATCGGCCTCGTCTTTGTTGTGCACTCGTGGTGCACGTCGGGCAACAAACTCTAAAACACGCGACTGTTTGGGATTGGCCACCACATCGCCCTGCTGAGTTTCATCCACATCGCCAGGCTGTAAAAAGGTGGATTTATCCAAGGCAAATAATTGATCGAGAATGCCGCCACCAATCACCGTGCCATAGATGGAACTGCGCACCGCAAGTTCGGTGTCGGGTGCGCAGTGCTCGCACAACGACAAACAATGAGTATTTACTCGACGCAGCTCATCAAACATATTGGCCCGACGCACGCCTTTGCGATTCTCTGACGCGCGGCGCGGCACCATGTGGTACAACAACATGCCAAACATACCGCTGGCGACAACAATGACCAACAAACTGTAGGCCACTGTGTGGATGTTCCAGCCTATTTGCGCGCCATTGTGCAACGTGGCAATGGCCAGCACCGCAATCCCCAAATACACATGCGCAGACATCCAATCCTGCAACCGGCCTTTGGCCGTGTAATAGCGCTTGCGAATGCCCAGAGCCGCCAACCACAGCACCAAAACCGCAGCCACACCACCCAGTGTATAACCTTGCCAACTGCTACCACCGGGCGGCAATTCGGTGCCTTGGCTTAAAAACAACAGCAGGCAAACCACAAACAGGGCCACTGCAATCCAGCCATAGGTGCCCCGGCGAAACGTTAAAATGCCAGTGCCAATCATTAGGATTTCTCGATAATTTTGGTAACGGGATCGGGGGTTATGCGAATGGCTGCACCGGTTGGGCAAGCTCGAACACAAGCCGGGCCGCCTTTTTGATCGAGGCAGGCATCGCATTTTACCGCCGTTGCGGGACTATCGGCCGAAGCTTTGCGGCCATCTTTGCGCTCGCCGGGCCCAGGACCACTGCCAAACAACAACCAACTCAATAAGCCCGGTTTAGGTTCGGGCGGATAAGCCATTTTGATGGCGTCGTACGGGCAATTAACCGCGCAGTTACCACAGCCAATGCAGGTTTCATCGATATAAACTTCACCGCTGGAAGAGCGGTTGATGGCATTGGGCGGACAGTCTTTCATGCAGTGTGGTTGCTCGCAGTGCCGGCACGATGTAGGCACTTGAACGCCATCAAAACTCGGACCGGCATCGCGTTGCAAACGGCTGATGCCACCGTGGGTTTCGGCGCAGGCTTTCTCGCAGTTATCGCAACCCACACACAGACTTTCGTCGATAAACAAAGCATTGGTGGCCTCACCCAAACCCTCATCGAGCATAAAGTGCAACAGGCCCTCGGATTCCGGGCGAACCTCCCAAGAGGCACGAGATAGCAAACCCTGGGAGGCTTTCTCTCGCACCCGACTAACGTGAGAGTCGTCCACTGCCATGAGTTTTTGGAAGAGTTTTTTAGGAATCTCAATGGTTTGGGTAAACACCGAGGCTCGTGCAGTTTCATCGCGCGAGGCATCGCCAAATATGGCCATTTCACCCAAAAGATGCCCGGCCCTTACTTGGCCGACCACATAATCGCGACCATTGTGGGTTTTGCTGAGCGCTACCGTACCGTTTTGCACAATAAAAACGCTGTCGGCGAAATCGCCGGTTTTCCAGATTACCTCACCAGGCGCGTGATCGTGATAAATCACCTCTTCGGCGATTTCTCTCAACTGAGGTATGGAAGCTGTGGGCGAGAAATGCCGTTGCAGCTCGCGCACGGTGTATATCCAGACAATCCCTTCCATGATTGTCGAATAGGTGTTCATCAATTTGAGGATGGTGCGCCGGGGGCTTTCCATGAGCACACAGTTGCGGCCTGCCCTAGCTCGCTCGATACGCGGCTGACCGGCAATCAAGCTCATCTCGCCAAAAAACTCGCCCTGCTTGAGCACACGTTGGCCGCCAGGAATATGAGGCGACTCTAAAATAACTTCGCCATCTAATACCGTAAAAAACGACACACCACGGTCGCCGGCTTCGTAAAGAATTTCGTCTTTTTCGATGACATGGGTAAGGCTCGGCTCGGCACCGGGCGGGTACTCGTTGGCAATTTCGCGGCGCAATCGATCGATGGTGGCTTTAGCGTCCTCGGCCGAATCATGATCGGAATAACAGGCGTAAAAATCGCTTTCGATAACCAGTTCGCGAAACGCCATGTTATTGAGCTGACGGAACATGGGCACGCGTTCCATCATTAACCGCACCAACGATTCCACGTCGCGCATGTACGGCAGGCCAGCAAACTGGAATTCCAACAGCTCTCGATCTACCGGAAAAATGGCGTTGCCGTGAATATGCTCGACAACATCGTAGCCTTGGTTCATGGCCTGTTTAATCAGCGGATAACCCGCCAGCGAACCGATAATGTAAATACCGGCAACGTTGGATTCGTATTTTTCGGAAATCGTCGGTAGTGCGTTGGGGGAATCGTCGGGAAATTTAATACCACAAGATTCCAAAAAGCGCCGCGGAGGTAATGCCCCCAAACGGGCGATGACACGGTCGGCCTCGCAGCTTTGATCGCCCTCGGTGGTATTAAGCACCACTTGCAAACGGTGTGATTGCCACTCTTGGCCAATAATTTCTTTCGGCGATGTGTTGTAACGACAGCTCAATTGCAGTGACGGATCGCGAAATGCGTTCAGCAACAATGATTGGTTGCTGGCTTTGATGCGCGAGAATTCGTCGCGACGGTTGAGAATAGTCACGTTATTTTGCTTTGCCAGCGCCACAGCGTTTTCCACAGCCGCATCACCGGCGCCCACCACAATAATATTTTCGTCGGTATACTCTTCGGGGTCGTCCAGTTGATATTGCACCCAGGGCGACCAAGCACCGGGAATATCCAACTTGCGTGGATTGCCTTGCAAACCAATAGCCAGAATAACAGTCTCGGTTTTTATCTCGCCGCTATCGGCAAGCCTAATCGTGAAATCGCCACGGGAACCCTCAATACTGGTCACTTCGCTGTTAAAGCGAATATTCAGATTAAGGTGTTCAATTTGCTTATCCCAGTTTTGCAAAATGGTTTCGCGCTGACCGGGAGCAAAGGGAAAATCGCTGCGTAATTTAAGGTAAGCGGGCTCAGCCATTACGTGCTTACCCTTTTGGAACCTAAATAAGGTTTCCGACGGCTGGGGGCGACTTTCTAGCAATAGGTAGGAAGGAGACGTGGCGCCAGATTCCTGGTCGCGCACTGCGGCACGCCCGGCGGCAGAAAGCCCCGCAGGCCCTGATCCAACAATAACCAGCTTATACTGTGAACTCATATCTCCCCTTTAAGATATTCCCTGTTCTGTTCGGCTTATAAAAATTATTAGTGATAAAAAGTGCCGATATTAATTACTGGCAGGCTACTCCCCAAACCCTGACAGATTAATCCACAAGCATTATACTGATTGGCTTTCCTGCGGCCAGTTTTTTAAGCCGACCAGCCGATAATTGTCTAAAATTCAGACATTCGCATTGAGCAATCTGCGGAATCTGTATAATTTACTAGGGATCAGTGCAGCACCTTATCCAGTGTAGACCAGCACAACAGGAGTAACCATTCGTGACGGATCCAGTGTCCTACTATCTGATTTCAGCCAACGGCCAAAAGCACAAAATCGACGAGCAGACGGTGTTGGTTGGCCGAAAAAGCGCGACTTGCCAGTTTGTCATCGACAACTCGGAAGTCTCGCGCGAACATGCCCGTTTGCGGGTAACCGCCCAGGGTTTGGAGGTTAAAGATTTGTCCTCCGCCAACGGCACATTTGTGGGCAATCAGCGGGTAAGAACCAAACGCACGCTTAAAAATGGCGACCATCTAAAATTCGGCCCAACGGAATACACGGTACTCATTGAAGGCAGCGCTGATTTAGATGAAACCGTTGTCGGCGCAGAATTGCAACCGGCCCCTACGAGTGCCGCACCAGACAACGACCCGGCCAAAAACCCCAGCGTTATTGACGTAATGCCCTCGAAACAGCGACTGCACCCAGCTTGGATGGGCGATCAGGCCCAACAAAGCCCGGCACCACAACCCCCTTCTGCCATAGAAAACGACGAAACAACTCCGTCGGAAGAGGAAGAGCCACAACAACCAGAAGTAGAACAAAGCCCAGTAATAGACAGCCCAATAGACGCCCAACGATCAGAACCAGAAGCCGAGCCTTCGGCTTCAAATCAGTCGGTTTTAAGCACTGAAACCACCAAGGATGAAGACGCTTCCAACAATCAGGAAGAAATAGGAAAAGCAGGGACGATAGAAGTAATGCCACTTAAACAAAATATTCCGCCGGCTTGGCGCGACGATACCCCATCGGAAACAGCCGTTTTACGACCTGAAGATTTAAAAACGTTAAACGAGGCAATGCAAGCGCCAACATTTAATGACTTTGATCAGGAATTTGACGGCCCGACTTTATTAATTCTCTCCGGCAAAGAAGCCGGCCGACCGTACCGCTTGCATTGCAGCGACGATATTTGTTTTTGGACCATAGGCAAAGGATCTCACCAAGCGCCATCCGATGAAGAAATATCGATTGTCATCGAAGACGACTCGGTTTCGAATTTTCACGCCAAATTAGTTTTTCGCCATGGCCGTTGGAAAATTGTTGATCAGATGTCGACAAACCACACCTACGTAAACAACGAACAGCATAATGCGGCGTTTTTATCGTCGGGCGATTTTCTGCGATTTGGCCGAGTAAAAGCACGTTTTCTATTGCCTCAATCCGTTCCCATTGCCAATGAGGAACCGTCTAGCAGTGAAAATAAACCGGCTTTTGCTCGATTGATTAAGAAGTTTTTTCGCAGTAATTCCGAATAACAAAACACCATCGCAAAAACACACGCGTTAACTTTGCGGTTTTATAGGCAACCCAAACAGGCTTTTCTAAACTGTTTGGGGAGCATCTTTTGGATTAAACACTTGTTTATCGCTCCTTTCTCGCTCGATCACACTTTGCCTTAACCTAATTTCAGTCAGCTATTTTTTGAATTGATCGCCCTCTTTCTTATCAATCCTTTCGTTTTATTTATCTATTATGTTTCTTGTCCATTGTGTTTCTTGTCGATTGTTTCACTTATTGGCTGTTTCATTTCTTTGGGGTCTTATTTTGCTGCGGCTTTAGCTCTCTATGGCCTTAGTGATTTTTGTATCAGTATTTTTAAGATATTGTTAAGCACATATTTTTTAAAAATCACTATTTTCCATATTGTTTGCCGACTTCATTTTCCCACCTCCAATTACGTTAACCCGCTACGACTTTGTCGTTATATTATTTTTCATTAGTTATTTTTTACGCCAAGTCTATAATCGCACCCCTCGGATATTACAGGGTAATATAGTTTTTTTTATAATATCCAAAACAACTCTAATTGCACTTTTTTAGTTTTTTGTCACCTGTCTTTTCACCCTAAAAGATTTTTAAATAAACCAGAGCAAACCCACTTATTTTTAAGAACTAAAACAAACTTTAGTTATTTTTTAATTGAATTAGTCTTATTGACACTCAACCCATAGACTGACTACGCTTGCAACGATTATTCAAAATTAATAGCCCCACAATAATTACCCAATAACAATAAAAATCTGAAAAGAGGGTTTCGCATGTCTTCTAAACACCCACAAGAATTTAATCGATTGCCATTATCGCTTGCCTTAATGTCGACCGTTTTTGTCTCATCGATAACGATGATAAGCCCGAAGGTTTTAGCACAAACGCAGATTAAACCGCTCGAAGAGGTGGTAGTAACCGCCCGCAGACGTTCAGAAAGCCTGCAGGACGTTCCGATTGCGGTTACGGCTTTATCGGGCGACGAATTGGCCATTCGCGGCGCACAAGATATTACCGATATTGCCCAATCAACACCCAGCGTCACGCTGGAAGCCAGTCGCGGCACCAGTTCGACCTTAACGGCGTTTATTCGTGGCGTTGGCCAACAAGACCCGCTACCGGGATTTGAACAAGGCGTTGCCCTGTATTTGGATGACGTTTACATTGCGCGACCGCAAGCGGCGCTGTTGGATATTTACGATGTAGAACGCGTGGAAGTGCTGCGCGGTCCGCAGGGAACATTGTACGGGCGCAACGCGGTGGGCGGCGCGATTAAATACGTAACCAAACGCTTGGCTGATGAGCCCAGTGTCCGAGTTAAAGCCACCGCCGGCACCTACAATCAACAGGATATCGTCATCGCTGGCTCGGCACCAATTACACCCGATTTTAAAGTTGGAGCAACCGTTGCCAATTTAACGCGTGATGGATTCGGTGAGAATTTAACTACCGGCGAAGAAAACTACAACAAAGACATTTTTGCCTATCGCTTGTCGGCGGAATATACGCCATTCGATGAAGGCTATTTTCGACTTAGCTACGATAAAACCCAAGACGATACCGACCCAGTGGCTGGCCACCGACCAAGAGCCGGGGCAGTGAGTGGAGCACCGGTATTAGGCGACGTACGCGACACGACCGCGGGCATCAGCGAATCACCCTCATCTGCGGGTATTAACGGCAACAACGAAATTGAAGCCGAAGGCTACAGCTTTTCGCTTCGAGTGCCACTCACCGATACATTATCGTTAAAATTTATTCACGCCCAACGGGAAGATGCCACTGAGTCAGTCATCGACTTCGACAGCTTAGCGGTACAGGATTTGGACGTAACCGTTATTTACGAAAATGAACAATTGAGTGAAGAAATACAGTTACTGTTCGACAATGGCACCGTGAGTGCCGTAACTGGTTTTTATTATTTGGATGCTACAGCCGAGTCCACATTTGATACGGTACTGGGTCAATTAGGTCTGCTAGAAGACGGTGTTCCGTTAACGGCATTTTCTGAAGGACAGGTCGATACCGAGGCCTACTCTGTATTCAGTGACGTAACAATTAATCTTTCGACGGCATTTTCTGTATCGTTCGGCGCGCGCTACACGCGCGATAAGCGCGAAGCTGATGTTTTAAGAGAAACCTACGTGGGTATTGGCTCGCCAGCTTTTGGCAACGATGCCGCTATTTTAGCCGCAACGACCAGTGACTATACTGCGGATAGAACCTTCCAAGATTTCTCACCGCGCGTTAATGTCAGCTTTTCCCCCACCGACGATCTCAATCTCTACGCCAGCTACAGCCAGGGTTGGAAAGCCGGCAGCTTTGATCCACGCGGCGCTAACTTTTCCACCAATGAAGTAGAAGACGGTTTTGATGCCGAGAATTTAGATTCCTACGAGTTTGGAGTTAAAGCAACTTGGCTGGGCGGCATTGCCCGTACCAACGTTGCATTGTTTTATAGCGACTACCAGGATTTACAAATTCCCGGATCGATTGGCGTCGATACCGACGATGACGGCGTCAACGATACCTTTGTCGGCGCAGTTACTAATGCCGGTAAAGCTGAAATCCGCGGTGTGGAGTTTGAAAGCTTGTTTGCCATTACCGATAATTTATCGGCGCAGTTTACTTTTAGCTTACTAGACGCCGAAATTACCGAATGGATTGTAAACGGTGAGGATGTGTCAGACTCGCGTGAAATACAAAATACACCTAATTCCACCGCCTACTTGGGATTAAACTACGCACAAGAATTGGACATTGGCAGCTTCAATTACAACGTCAATTGGTCTTACCGAGACGATGTAACGCAGTTTGAAATTCCCGCCCCCGATCTCGACCAAGAAGCCTACAGTTTGTACAACGCTAGCGTAGTGTGGACCAGCCCCGATCAGCATTGGACACTCGGTTTACACGGAAAGAATCTAACCGACGAAGAAATAAAAACGTCCGGCTATTGCTTTGGTATTGAGGGCTGCCCATCAGCATTGGGCCTTGAAGACAACACCACGGTATTTTACGCGCCCCCCAGAACTTTTTCTGGCAGCGTTGAATATTACTTCTAGAAAGATTATCTAAAAGTCATTGCGGTTGTTTTAACTCAACCCAGGTACAAGGACGTACCCATTAGTGAATCAAAAATCAACCAATCTCCCCCGCTACATCACCCACCAAAATCTTACTTATCAATAAAACATCACTTTTGCGATTAGTGGATGCCCCCCCCCGCCGATTCAGGCATATTCTTTCGAGGAAGTTGCTTATATCCTGTTATAAAACACAGTTTTTAGTAGTCGAATTTTGCAATCAAACTGCGTTTTGTTTCGTTTTATCGTTAGAGAAGCTGTTCATTAACCCTATCGATAACGGAGCAACACCATGAAAAAAGTGATACACAAAAGCATTACCACCAGCTTACTAACCAGTGCTGTGATTATTAGCAGTGCGGCGACTGCCGTACCGGATCAACCCGAAGCCTGGGAAAAGTGCGCCGGAATTGCAAAAGCTGGTCAAAACGACTGCGGTGCGCTTGATGGCAGCCATGGATGCGCCGGACACGCAAAAGAAGATAACCAAGATACAGAGTGGGTATACGTGCCAGAAGGCACCTGCAATAAAATTACCGGCGGTCAAATCGCCAAAGTAAAGCCCGCTAAAAAATAGCAGTAAAAGAGGTAACAACGTGCACGCCAAGAATAGGATTAACGGTGTGGGTATAGGCCTACGCATGCCGCACTACACGGATGTTTTAGCCAATGCAGAAAAAATAGGCTGGATAGAGTTACTGGCCGATAATTGGCTTTACGACTCTAAAGCTATTCAAGCACGTTTGTTACCTTTAATTGAAGAGTTTCCTATCACACTGCACGGAGTGGGTCTTTCGATCGGATCTACTAAGCCTATCGATTGGCAATATCTCCACCGTATTAAAAGCTTAATGACTACTTGCAACAGTCATTGGTATTCGGAACATTTGAGCCTATCTTGGGTGGGCGACGAATTTGTGCCGGACTTATTGCCAATCACCTACAACGAGGCATCGCTTAATCATATTCAAAGTAAAATTCATCAAGTACAGGATTTTTTACAAAGACCTTTATTGATTGAGAATGTCTCCAGCTACACTCAGCACAAAACGGATACCCTAGGCGAAGCCGAATTTTTACGCGAACTTTGTCGACACACAGGCTGTTATCTTTTGCTGGATGTTAACAACCTGTATGTTAACCAATTTAACTTAAATCGAAATGCACAAACCGCGCTTGAAACTCTACCTCTGAATCGCATTAAACAAATTCATCTCGGCGGTTTTGAGAAAAGATCCGATTATTTACTGGATGCCCACAACAGCCCCATTGCCGACGATGTATGGCAACTTTACAGACAAACTTTAGCCTTAACAGGCCCTGTGCCCACGCTAATTGAATGGGATAACGATCTGCCTGGGTTTAGTCGGCTGCTGCAAGAGAAACAAAAAGCAAACTCGATATTAGAGGAATACAGCCACTCTGAATATTTATCTTCTCTGACTACGTATTAACAGCACTATGACAAAACCCATTAAAAACCCGCCGTTAATTGAGCCACCAATAGAAGACTTATTGGCTAATGATTCAGTTTACTCACGCAATGCTTACGCCGCAAAACTTAATGCACTAAAAGCAACCTTCCCGGTAACCGCTACCTTTTTAGGCGAGCAATACTTTACCCAATGCGCGAACACCTACATTGAATCTCAGGTAATGTCGCAACAAGATTTAAACCTCTATGGGCAAAACTTTCATGAAACCATGCAAAGTTTAGTGGAGCAAAAGGAAGAATTAAAAGAACATGATTATTTGCCGGAATTAGTTTTATTTGAATGGATGCTGCACTACACCTACTACCACGACAATGGCGAAAACATATATCGGATGATTGCCCATTATAATGTAAAAGACTTGTGGGAGGCCCATCAAGCCGAAGACATAGACGCAGCTTTAGAACAATTCCAATTAATTGAGGGAGAGTTCCGCTATCAATTTAACTAAAAGCGAACTCAACCGCTTGTATCGGTTTGCCTACGCTCTGTGTAAAAATGAAGACCAAGCCTGGGATTTATTGCAATCCTCGATTACTAAACTATTGGAAGCAGAATCCTTCTCGGTGAGTTTATTAAAAACAACTATTAAAAACGCCTATATCGACACTTACCGTCGCGACCAGAAATACACGCACATAGAGTTTTCTGAAATCCTTAATGAACTGGATGTTGTATCTATTGAACATCCAAATTTTGAAGACCTCTTGATTTCTAAATCAGAGTTCAACCACTGCTGGAGTGTACTCTCAGCAGACGAACGAGAACTGTTGTTTAACCATATTATTGAAGGCCAAACGGCACAAGAGATTGCCGACATCCAAAACACCAGCCGGGGAACAGTTTTGTCGCGCATTCACCGTTTAAAGTTGCGATTAAAAGCGAATTTAATTAGGTTACGCGAACAGGATGGCCAGACTTATGCATCTCCAACCCATGGAGAAACTTCATGAGCCAGAAAAGCTTTAAGCAACACTTAAAAGATGAAATAGAACCAATACAATTGAGCGATGCTCAACTGCAGCATTTACTGATTCTTCAGGAAAAATCACCCAATCAAAAAAATACAATACGCTCTAAAAATAAACCGCTGTTGGTTCGATATAAATCCTTTTGTATTGCCCTAGTGTTGTTAGTTTTTGTAGTGTTGGGCATTTTTACCAACCAACAGTGGCAACGAGAACAACTGTTACAATCGATAGCCGAAGAAATAGCGCTCAATCATTACAAATTAAAACCGCTGGAAGTAGAAAGCCAGTCATTTTCTGAGCTCAATGCTTATTTCACCAAGCTGGATTTTTCTCCCACAAGCTCGGATCTATTTCAGCTCGGCAAAAATAATTTAATAGGCGGTCGTTACTGCAGCATTCAAGGCATCTCGGCTGCGCAAATTCGCTACCAAAACAGCAATGGAAGCTACACAACACTGTATCAAACCATCAATATGAATGGCCGATTTGACGCGGTACCCGATGTAGAAAAAGGCCAAACACCGATCGAAACACACGCTCGTGGCTACAAAATACGTATTTGGCGAGAGAAAGGTTTACTTTTTGCCACCGTTAATAATGAAAGCGTTAACAATGCAAGTGTTAAGGAATAACCGACTCGGCCAATTTAAAGCCCTTAATTTTAGATTCTATTTGCTCACCCACCGAAATTTGTGGCAATGAGTGATCATCGTCGGGAAAATCACTGTTTTCCCACTCTTCCACAACTGTCTGCGCTTCGTAAAAAGCTTCTATAAAATCCCGGTTTTCACTCAAACCGTTTTCAAAGTAAGCTCGGGCGAAATACGTCATATCAAAGTCGTCGGAGCAACCAAATGAACGTCGATCATCCCGGGCGGCGGAAATCACTAGGTGATTGTCATTGGCCAACAAGGGAATAAAACCGCCGGAATAACAGGCAGAAATAACAATAACTTTCGATTTTATCGAGCTTTGATTGACGATGTCTGCCATGGATTGAGCGGATAATTCTGGCAAATCGATTCCATTCATCTGTACGCTCAGCTCATGGGTATCTGAGCCGTGGCTTGAGAAATACAAAAACAAAATGTCTTCATCGACATTCATTTTATTTTCCATTGCAGATAACGCATATTTTAACGCTTGCTCAGTCGCCAAGGGCGTAGTGTCAATGGTTTGATGGCTGTTAACCAACGTTAGACTTCGGTTTTTTGCATAATCCTCTTGATTAAATAAGTTTTTAACCGTTTCGATTTCTTTAACAAATACGGATTGATCACTGTAACTGGAGAAACCCAAAAAGAATAATTCAGTTTCTCCTAACTGCCCGGCAGCGATATTTTCGGCGGCTTGCTGTAGTAGTTCGTCCTGAGAATACAGTGCCTTCTCCACATTCTCCGCGTAGTCGATGGCACTTTGATTGCGAGGATCATCTTCTAATTGTCCCCACTGCCACGTACCCGACAATTTACGAACACCCTCAACAGGCTCTGATAACGTTAACTCACCTTCGCCGTGGTACTGTCCGTAATTGAATTCACCTTCGTACACATCGCCGTTTTCCAAAACAAGTTTACCTTGCCCAGAATAATAAGATTGATCGAACCCACCCTGATAGTGTGTGCCGTCCTCGCTAGAGTAGCTGCCCTGGCCAGACAAAAACCCGTCGACGAAAGTTCCTTTATAAACCTCTCCGGTTGATGCGGTGTAGGTTCCCTGGCCATTGTAAAACCAGTTGGAAAACTCTCCCTCGTAAACATTGCTATTCACATCGGTATAAGTACCCGAGACAATTTCGTCATTCTCAAAGGTTCCGCGATAAACACCGTTTTCCTGATGATATTCACCCTCGCCCCAAAAGCGAGATTTTACAAACTCGCCTTCGTAATGGTCACCACTTTTATAAACCAGCTTGCCGTTTCCATGAGGGTAATCGTTTTTAAAGGCCCCAGTATAAATACTGCCATCTATGTAATGATAGACACCCTCACCTTCGAACAAGCCATCCACAAATTCACCACGATAACTACTGCCGCCGGTGCTAACAAACTCGCCCTCTCCATTTAACAAACCATTTTGAAATTGCCCGGATAATCGATCGCCATTTTTCCAGACGATAGTCCCCTTCCCATGAAATTGATTATCGACAATTGACCCAGTATATTTACCGCCATCGGGCAATACAGCATCGGCAGAAATTAACAAATAGGGTTTTTGAGGTTCAACAAGAAAGTAGGTTAAAGCACCGCAGGCGACGAGTAATAAAGCAATGGTTAAGTTCTTAATCATGTTAAATTATTTTGGACAGCACCGCTTTAAAAATACTACAAATCAAACAGGCTATCGCGTCCTTTGAGGTGAAGTCAGTTTGTAAATGTTATAGAAACCCAATTAGCTATTGACCACAAGGTCAATGAGGATTAATGCGCCATTTTTTTTATAACGTTTCTTTGAAATTATTGCTTCGTTTTAAGAATTTCAATTTCTTTGTGATTATATTTTTAAGAACACCTAAAACAAAATAGGCCGACATCTTTATATCGACCTTTTTTGTTAATCAACAACTTTGACAATCAATAATCATTTACTTAATTAACCAACCGGATTCTTTTCAGAGAACCTTTTTTATTTCTAAATTACCATTTAAATCACCAACCAATCTCCGCACACTATCATTCTGACATTAAATCAAACGGAGAGATTAGTAACGTTTAAGGTTGGCTTTTTATTAGATGTCGTGCTGGCTGCGCAATTCGTGAATTTTATTGTGCATTTCCTCAGTTAAATCCACATCGCTTAATCGATTAATAATATTGCGCAGAACACGCTTTTCGTCTTCATCGATAGTGCCATCCTGCATGGCTATGCCCACTAACGCGTTTAATTCTTCAACGTCCAGTTTTCCGTCGTCTGCAAAACAGTTAATGGATCGAAATGTTATTTCCAAATAATCACTATTGCTCATAAAAGACCCTCAAAACCTATTTTTGTTTAAAACTGGTTAAATTATTCCCACTCAATGGTTGCCGGTGGTTTGCTGGAAATATCGTAGGTTACCCGAGAAACACCGCCGATTTCGTTGATTATACGGCTCGATACTTTCTCAAGTAATTCATACGGCAAGTGCGCCCAACGAGCCGTCATAAAGTCGACGGTTTCCACAGCACGTAACGCAATAACCCATTCGTAACGACGGCCGTCGCCCACAACACCCACCGATTTTACCGGCAAAAAGACAGCAAAAGCTTGGCTCGTTTGGTGATACCAACCGGCTGCGTGTAATTCTTCGATAAAAATGGCATCGGCTTCGCGTAGAATATCGGCGTATTCTTTTTTAACTTCGCCAAGAATGCGCACACCCAACCCCGGGCCAGGAAATGGGTGTCGATAAACCATATCGTAGGGCAAACCCAGTTCGAGCCCGATGGTGCGAACTTCGTCTTTAAAGAGTTCTCGCAATGGCTCAACCAAAGAAAGCGCCATATCTTCGGGTAATCCGCCCACATTGTGATGCGACTTAATAACATGGGCCTTACCGGTTTTCGCTGCAGCGGATTCAATCACATCGGGATATATCGTTCCCTGCGCCAACCATTTAACGTTGTTAATTTTTGCTGCTTGTTCATCGAATACTTCGATAAATGTATTGCCGATTATTTTGCGCTTTTTTTCTGGATCATTTTCGCCCTTTAATCGAGACAGGAATAAATCTTCGGCATTAACCCGTATGACTTTCACTCCCATATTTTTTGCGAACATGTCCATCACTTGCTGGCCTTCCTCCTTGCGCAACAAGCCGTTATCCACAAAAACACAAGTGAGTTGATCACCAATGGCCCGATGCAGTAACGCCGCCACCACAGAGGAATCTACGCCACCCGACAAGCCCAATAACACGTGATCGTCGCCCACTTGTGCTTGCACTCGCTCAATGGCATCTTCAACGATATTTGCGGCGGTCCACAGTGCTTCGCATTGGCAAATAGCCAATACAAAATGCTCGAAAATTCGTTTGCCTTGCAGCGTGTGCGTAACTTCTGGGTGGAACTGTACGCCGTAAAAATGTTTCTCTGGATTGGCGATAGCCGCGTAACGACAGGAATCGGTAGAGGCCGTTACGGTAAAACCTTGCGGCAAGTCCGAAACTTTATCGCCGTGGCTCATCCATACATCAAGCAAGGCTCCGCCGTCGTGATCGACGTGATCTTTAATATCTTTGAATAGCTCGTTACCGGATTGCACTTTTACTCGTGCATAGCCAAATTCTTGCTTGTTGGAGGTTTCGACTCCACCGCCCAATTGCTCGGCCATAGTTTGCATGCCGTAACAAATGCCCAATACAGGAACACCCAATTCAAACACGCATTGTGGCGCTCTTGGCGACTCGCCCGCCGTTACCGATTCCGGACCACCGGCTAAAATAATGCCTTTGGGATTAAATTCTTTGATTTCCGCTTCGGTCATATCCCAAGCGCGAATTTCCGAATAAACACCGACTTCGCGTACACGTCGGGCAATAAGTTGTGTGTATTGCGAACCAAAATCGAGAATTAAAATGCGTTGGGAATGTATGTCCTGATTCATGTCGGTTTCCAGGCGTAAACTTAAAAACAAAACGGGGCCTTAAAAAAGGCCCCGCGTTAATTAAAGCACGAGTTGCTACAACTCAATAAGTTATCGGCTACCAATTGGGTAATTGGGCGCTTCTTTGGTAATTTGCACATCGTGAACGTGGCTTTCGTTCATACCCGCCGACGTTACCCGCACAAACTCGGGCTTGGTGCGCATTTCTTCAATGGTGGCGCAGCCGGTGTAGCCCATAGCCGAACTCAATCCACCCATCATTTGATGCACGATCACGGAGATTGGCCCTTTATACGGCACACGCCCTTCAATGCCTTCGGGCACCAATTTTTCTACGGCGCTGCCGTGTTGAAAATAGCGATCGGAGGAGCCTTGGGTTTTCGACATAGCACCCAGTGAGCCCATGCCTCGATAAGATTTGTAAGTACGGCCTTGAAACAACTCCACTTCGCCGGGCGCTTCTTCTGTACCCGCAAACATGGAGCCCATCATCACACAGCTCGCACCGGCAACGATGGCTTTGGCAATATCACCGGAGAAGCGAATACCGCCATCGGCAATAACAGGAATGCCGGTACCTTCCAAAGCGGTTACCACATTGGCTACGGCAGAAATTTGTGGAACACCCACGCCGCTAACAATGCGCGTGGTGCAAATGGAACCCGGGCCAATACCCACTTTTACGCCATCGGCACCGGCTTCCGCCAATGCCAGTGCGCCGGCGGCGGTGGCCACATTGCCGCCGATTACCTGCACCGTGGGGAATTCGGATTTAATGTGTTTAACCCGATCTAACACATTTTTTGAGTGACCATGGGCCGTGTCGACGACGATAACATCCACGCCGGCTTCCACCAGAGCGGCGACCCGCTCGTCGGTATCGGGACTGGTTCCCACTGAGGCACCAACACGCAAACTGCCTTCGGGATCTTTGCAAGCATTAGGGTAGGTTTCGGCTTTGTTGATATCTTTAACGGTAATAAGCCCACACAACTCAAAATCGTCGTTAACCACCAATATTTTTTCGATGCGGTGTTTGTGCAACAGCGCTCTTACTTCATCCGGTTGAGCGCCTTGTTTTACGGTAATGAGTTTGTCTTTGGGGGTCATGATGCTGGAAACCGGCGCTTCCATGTTGGACTCGAAGCGCAAATCCCGGCCCGTGACAATGCCCACCAAATCGCCGTTATCCAATACGGGCACACCGGAGATGTTGTTTTCGATGGTGATGGAAACCAGTTCACGAATGGTGGCATCGGCTGAAATGGTGATGGGCTTTTTCACCACACCGGCCTCAAACTTTTTAACGGCTCGCACTTCGCGAGCCTGAGCCTCGATGGACATGCTTTTGTGAATGATACCAATACCGCCTTCCTGAGCGATGGCGATGGCCAGACGTGCCTCGGTAACGGTATCCATAGCGGCGGATACCAAAGGAATATTTAATTGAATGGTTTTGGTTAACTGGGTTTTTAACGATACCGTTTTGGCGGTAATTTCTGAGTACCCGGGAACCAACAGTACATCGTCAAACGTTAAAGCTTCTTGAGCGATTCTCAACATTGAAGCAAAGCTCCTAAATCATAGCGCGTAAATCGTAGCGATTGCATCGCGGTGGCTCGGGTTTGGACCCGATAACCATTAAAATGTTGCCGTTACCGAAACGCTGTTTTAATAACCAATAAAGCTTGTAATAACTAATTAAATCTATCGTAATAACTAATTAAACCCATTAAAGGCAAGTATTAAGCATCCAGCGAAAAGTTAGCGGCTGAAAATGTAAACCGGGCATTATAACTGCTGAGGTTTAACTAGGCTAGACGCTGTGTATTTTGCTTGTATCGATAGGCTATTGTTTTATCTGTGTGCTTTTATTTACGTATCTTTTTTAAGGCTTTTTTAAGAGATTCCCTTAATATTCTAGCGGCTAACCCTGCTGAGCTGGCTTCAAATTAGCGCAAACACAGCCTAGAATGCGCCAATGAGTATGACTTCCCCCGCTTCTACCTCCCCCCCGCGCGAACGCAAAGTACTGAGTGTTAGCCAGTTAAATGGCCTAGCAAAGCAGCTGTTAGAAGATCAGCTGCCGCTGTTATGGGTTGAAGGCGAAATATCCAATTTGGCTCAGCCTTCCTCGGGGCATTGGTACTTTACGCTCAAGGACGATCGGGCTCAGATTCGCTGTGCGATGTTTCGTGGGCGCAATCGCGATGTGCAATTTGCACCCAAACAAGGCGACAAGGTGCTGGTCCGTGGGCGAGTGAGTTTGTATGAGGGGCGCGGTGATTTTCAGTTAATTGCCGAACACATGGAGCCCTCGGGCTTTGGTGCATTACATCGCCAGTTCGAGCAACTTAAGGCCAAATTAGAGCAAGAAGGCTTATTCGATCCCGCTCGCAAAAAACCGCTGCCCACTCACCCGCTGCACATTGGCGTACTCACCTCCCCCACGGGCGCGGCGGTGCGCGATGTGTTGTCGGTGTTAAAGCGGCGTATGCCCTCTGTGCCAGTTACCGTAGTGCCTATGCCGGTGCAAGGTGCCCAAGCGGCGGGAGCAATCATCAATGCCCTGCAACTGGCCGAAAACTCGGGTTTGTTTGACGTGTTGATCATTACCCGCGGCGGCGGTTCGATGGAGGATTTGTGGTGTTTTAACGACGAATCACTAGCCCGGGCAATTGCTGCCTGCCCGTTGCCGATTGTGAGCGCCGTGGGCCATGAAATCGACTTTACCATTGCCGATTTTGTGGCCGATCATCGAGCGCCGACACCATCGGCCGCGGCGGAGATTTTGAGCCACAATCAAGTGGATTTGCTCAAAACATTACTGCGGCTAGAACAGCAACTGGCACAGGCGCTAAAAACTCAACTGGCGACGAAAAATCATCGGGTGGCCTTACTCAAAGCCAACCTCAAGCACCCCAAACACAAGTTAGAGAACCAATCGCAGCAGCTCGATAATCTGGAAATGCGCCTCCACGCTGCGTTTAAACACCATCAACAGACCACTCAAAGCGCCTTAGCGGGATTATCCACCCGTTTGAGTTTTGTTCACCCCAAAAAGACCATCCAGCAACAGTGGGTGTACTTAATAAACCTAAGAGAACGATTAAATCGTGCCGCGCATCATCAACACCGATCGGCGACGAATCGAACCGAAAACGCGGCCAAACGATTGAATACCGTAAGCCCGCTGAACACGCTTAATCGCGGTTACGCCATCGCTTTGGATAAGCAGGGATCGGCGCTGGTGCGCGCCTCCTCGGCAGAACCCGGCCAGGAGATTACCGTGCGCCTAGCTGAGGGCTCGCTAGACTGCACGGTAAATGAAGTCAACGAAGACTAGTTGCTGTAGGCTTTAATTGTCTCGCGGGCAAACTGCTTACCTTTGGCCGAATCGTATTGATCAGCATCGTCCACTTCGGCGGCGTAAGTAAACAAGGGCACAAACAGCGGTGGCTGGCCTTCGGGTCTGATTAAGTTAAAACCCTGATTTTGTTCAAAAATATCCTGCCATACCGCGCGTACATCGGCCCAAAACAAACCCGCCGTGGCCATGTAATCATCACCCGGGCCAAAATCGTGCCCCACAATGCGCTGATAGCGCGCCACACCCAACTCTTTACTCAAATAGGGGTTAGTCGCATCGGGCTTGCCGTTTTCATCAAGCACCAATTTCCAGTTTTCCTCTTCCTGAACCCAACCCGTGCGAGTAATGGTGTGGCGATTAAAGCCTTCTAACACGTCGTAATCGTCGCGAATACTGTGCTCGCGGCGCGGCAACGGTCGTCGCGTGGTTTGGCTGATCCACGTGGAGAAACTGGCATTGTGCTGCCAAGTACCGTAAGAGGAATAGCGCGGTGAATCGTCCACCTGATACACAGACTGCACCCAGGTGCCTTGGCGCTCGGCGCTGGGGACTTTTTCCATCTGCCATAGATTATCGTGGCTGAATACGAGCATTTCTTTGGCTTGGTAGCGCCAATCCTGACGCCAGTGTTTCATTACCAAGGGCTCGGATATATTGCCCTCGTCGTCGACGAATTTCATCACCATGATGTGCTGCAAACTGATGAAATTGGCTTTGTCTTCCACCACGTAGACGTATTCTGTGCCCCAGCTTTGATAGGGGTTGTCGCGCGTAAAATCTTCGCTGTAGCCGACTACTTCGAGAAAGTCGAAATCCACTTTGTAGGGCCCGGCCATGGCCAAAATAGCGCGTCGGTCCCGCTCCTTTTTGCTCAGACCAGGTTCTTGCAACTGTTGCCAGCCATCGTGGATTTTTTCGTCGAGCGTTACCGGCGCACCCCGGCTGGTGCCGCCTCTGGGTTCGCTGTTGCAGGATTCATCAATGGGCCAACTGAACACAAAGCGCGATTGTGTTTCGCAATCCTTGTCGTCCCCGGTTTGTTCGTAAGCGAACGCTTGTCCCCCAAAGGTTAAGGCGGCCGCTACACCCAAAATGTTCGAAAGTTTAGCAAGGGTCGTTGTTAAGCTTTTCCTGGTCATTGTTTTGTCCATAATCACCGTTAAATACTTCGGGTTATATTCGTTGGTTAACGGCCAATAGACCGTAGCAATCATAAAAAAAGCCGCAATCAATGCGGCTTTTTAACAGTTCTTAACTTAACAGCTCTTAAGCTACAGCGTGTTGCGGGCTGATCTTAACTGACTGACTCAACGACTAAATATTGCCAAAGGCCATAATTCGATCGAATCGTTTTTCGAGCAGCTCGTCGGTATCCAATGCGCACAGTTCATCGAGCTGGCCGGCCAGATGGTCGCGCAAGCGCTCGGCCATGCTGTCCATATCTCGGTGAGCGCCACCTAGAGGTTCGTCGATGGTTTCATCAACGATACCCAGTTCTTTAAGTACCGAAGACGTAACCCCCATGGCTTCGGCAGCCATTGAGGCTTTATCCACGGTTTTCCAAATAATATTGGCGCAACCTTCGGGCGAAATAACAAAGTAGGTGGCGTATTCCAGCATGTTAATGCGATCGCCAACGCCAATAGCCCCGGCACCACCGG
>CAYFFE010000003.1:0-63388 GCA_964342265.1 uncultured Cellvibrionaceae bacterium
TTTATTTGCGCTTGCGCTCAAAATTTTAGTGTACCTGCAGGGTGACCGACACATACAGATGCCTTAGCATCTTTGCCCGTTGCCAAATTAACAAGTGTGCCAGGAATAGCCGCAGCTGCACCGATTGCAACAGCGGCTGTCCCCATCATAGCATGATGCAACTTGCCCATGGACAATGCCCGCACACATAAATCGATTTCGTTTTTTGCAACAATTTTACCGCTGGAGCTTTGGTAATCCATTGGAGCTGCTACAAATGCGATCTTGGGAGTGTGTTGATTAACAGCAGCATCGTCTAAATTACTAAACAGTCCCATTTTAATAGCGCCATGAGCACGAATTGTTTCGAACTTTTCTAATGCCTTTGCATCACCGTTAATAGCTTCTCGTAATTCCGTACCCTGATAACCGACATCTTCAGCATTAACGAAAACAGTGGGAATTCCTGCATTAATTAATGTTGCATTAATACAACCTAAACCAGGAACATTTAACTCGTCAACCAGATTACCGGTGGGAAACAAAGCCACATCACTACTTACCGGGTCGAGAAATTCAACGCTAATTTCGGCTGCAGGAAAGGCCACACCATCCAACATAAAATCGCCCAATTCTACGACTTGCCCATTAATAACGGGCACCTGTACAACGATGGTTTTTTTGATGTTAACCTGCCAAATTCTTACAGTGGCGAATCCATTGGTCGGTATTCGATTGATATCCAACAATTGATTACGGATAGCAAACGCGCCTACTGCCGCGGTTAAATTACCGCAATTACCGCTCCAGTCTATAAACGGTTTGTCAATACTCACCTGCCCAAACAAATAATCGACATCGTGATCGGGCTGAGTACTTTTGTTAAGGATTACGGCTTTACTGGTACTGGACGTAGCCCCACCCAAACCGTCTATGTGAGTGCCATAGGGGTCAGGGCTACCTAACACTCTCAACAAAAGCGTATCTCTCGCATCACCCGGTTGTTGCGCCGATTGTGGTAGATCGCTTAACCGAAAGAACACTCCTTTCGACGTTCCACCGCGCATGTAGGTAGCTGGTATTTTTATTTGCTCTTTAGCACTCATACAGATACCGATTTTAATAAGCTCATTGAATTAACAATTATTTAGGCGTTTAGTTTTGGTGTAAAAAATCTTGAGCAAATCGCTGGAGAACGCCGCCCGCTTGATAAACCAACTCTTCTTCGGCAGTTTCCAATCGACACAGTACCGAAATTGTTAATGTGCCTCCCGATTTTTGATGAATAGCCAACTGTAACGATTGATTCGCTTGCGGGTTACCAATTACATCGTAGGTTTCAGTGCCGTCCAATTGCAACGAGGTGCGAGTTTGGCCGTCTTTAAATTGCAACGGTAATATCCCCATGCCCACAAGGTTTGTTCTGTGAATACGCTCAAAACCTTCAGCTAATATAACTTCCACACCTGCGAGGCGAACGCCTTTAGCCGCCCAATCTCTGGATGAACCTTGGCCGTAATCTTTGCCTGCAATAATGATTAAATTCTGGCCGCGCTGCATGTAGGTTTCTATGGCATCCCACATGCGCACGACATGCCCCTCCGGCTCCAAACGGGTTAACGAACCCTGTTTTACGGCTCCATCCTCTGCGACCATTTCGTTCATCAATTTAGGATTGGCCAGAGTCGCTCGCTGCGCCGTTAAATGATCACCTCGGTGAGTTGCGTAAGAATTAAAATCTTCCTCCGGCACGCCCATTTTCGTTAAATATTCTCCGGCCGCGCTATTGGCTAAAATAGCATTTGAAGGCGACAAATGATCGGTGGTGATGTTGTCGGGTAAAATTGCCAAAGGCCGCATACCGGATAAACTTCTAGGCTTTGCCAAAGCGCCCTGCCAATAAGGTGGGCGGCGAATATAGGTGCTGTTCTCTCGCCAATTGTACAATGGGCTGGTCGCAGTCTCGCCACGCTCTAAATTAAACATGGGTATATAAACTTGATTAAATTGTTCTGGTTTTACGCAGGCATTTACAATTTCATCAATTTCTTTATCACTCGGCCAAATATCCATTAAACGAATGGCATCACCGCTTGAGTCATACCCTAAAATACCATCTTCTATATCAAATCGAATACTGCCAGCAAGCGCGTAAGCCACGACTAACGGCGGAGACGCTAAAAAAGCCTGTTTTGCTTGTGGGTGAATACGACCATCAAAATTGCGGTTGCCCGACAACACCGCCGTTGTATACAGATCTCGCTCGATTATTTCTTTTTCAATGATTTTATCCAAAGCGCCGCTCATGCCGTTACAGGTGGTACAAGCGTAAGCCACAATACCAAAACCCAAGCGCTCCAACTCGTTGAGTAAACCGGCCTCTTGCAAATACAGTTTTGCCACTTTGGAGCCTGGCGCAAAGGAAGATTTAACCCAGGGTTTACGCGTTAATCCCAACTCATTAGCTTTTTTAGCCAGCAAACCGGCTGCCACAACATTTCTTGGGTTGGAGGTATTAGTGCAACTGGTAATAGCCGCAATAATAATGGCTCCGTCCGGCATAGCGCTTTCGGGGTAATCGCAGTTTTTTTGTGTGGCGATCCCTTCGGCTTGTAGATTACTGGTGGATACCCGACGATGGGGACTGGACGGCCCGGCTAGATTGCGCCCCACGCTGGACAAATTAAATTGCAAGGTTTTGTCGTACTGCGCATTGTTTAACGTATCAGCCCATAGACCGCAGTTTTTTGCGTATTGCTCTACCAATGTTATGGAGCTTTTTTCGCGACCCGTAAGTGTTAAATAAGCGAGAGTTTGTTCATCGATGTAAAACAACCCCGCCGTCGCGCCAAACTCGGGGGTCATGTTGGAAATAGTTGCCCGATCGCCAATGGATAAACTTTTAGCGCCCTCGCCAAAAAATTCCAAATAGGCCCCAACAACGTTTTCACTGCGCAAAAATTCTGTAATCTGCAAAACGATATCGGTAGCTGTAATACCCGGTTGACGTTGGCCAGTTAGCTCCACACCAATAATGGTTGGCAGCCGCATCATTGATGGGCGACCGAGCATTACGGTCTCGGCCTCCAAGCCACCCACACCTACCGCAATAACGCCTAGCGAATCAACATGAGGAGTATGGCTATCGGTGCCCACACAGGTATCGGGAAATGCCACCCCGTTTACCACTTGTACAACCGGCGACATTTTTTCCAAATTAATTTGGTGCATAATGCCATTACCCGCGGGAATTACATCAACATTTTTGAAGGCGGTTTTTGTCCAATTAATAAAATGAAAACGATCATCGTTACGGCGATCTTCTATGGCTCGATTTTTTTCAAAAGCGTCAGGATCAAATCCGGCGTACTCCACAGCCAAAGAGTGATCAACAATTAACTGAGTGGGAACTACCGGATTTACTTGGGCGGGGTCTCCGCCCTGTTCCGCGATAGCATCTCGTAGCCCTGCCAAATCCACCAACGCTGTTTGCCCCAAAATATCGTGGCAAACCACGCGCGCGGGGTACCAAGGAAAATCCAAGTCACGTTTCCGCTCGATTAATTGTTTTAAATAATCGGAGAGATGCTCTGGATTAGCACGGCGTACCAATTGCTCAGCAAACACTCTGGAGGTGTATGGCAGGTTTTGAAAGCTGCCGGGTTGAATAGCGTCTACCGCTGTTTGCGCATTATAAAAATCTATTTCGAAGCCTGGCAGTGTCTGGCGGTATTGTGTATTCATACAATCATTTATGCTGGTTAGAGAAATTATTGGCGTAATAGTTTATCGATCAGGTAGTGTAATAATGAGCCAAATAGCCATTAATTCCGCTCTTCCAAAGTGGGTACAGGCCTTAAATCCTCACCAACATATTCCGCCGAAGGACGAATAATACGATTGTCCTGACGTTGCTCCATAACGTGCGCAGCCCACCCTGTTAATCGAGACATTACAAAGATGGGCGTAAATAACTTAGTGGGAATACCCATAAAGTGATAAGCACTGGCGTGGAAGAAATCGGCATTACAGAATAATTTTTTCTCCCGCCACATAACGGCTTCGCAGCGTTCCGACACCGGATATAACACTGTGTCTCCCACCTCTTCCGATAGTTTTTTGGCCCATTGTTTAATAATTTCGTTACGTGGGTCGGAAGTGGAATAAATGGCATGGCCAAACCCCATAATTTTTTCTTTGCGGGCCAATTTACCCAACATTTCTTGCTCGGCTTGCTCTGCAGACGTCCAACTTTCAATCATTGCCATGGCGGCCTCGTTAGCACCACCGTGCAACGGGCCACGTAGCGAGCCAATGGCCCCTGCAACACAACTGTGAATATCCGAAAGCGTAGAAGCACAAACTCTGGCGGTGAAAGTCGATGCATTAAATTCATGCTCGGCGTACAAAATTAGCGACACATTCATCACACGCTCGTGCAACTCGTTAGGCTTTTCACCCAATAACATGTGCAAAAAGTGCGCACCGATGGAGTCATCATCGGTGTCGGTTGCAATTCGAACACCGTCGTGTGAATAGCGATACCAATAACAAATAATGGATGGAAATGCGGCGAGCATGCGGTCGATACAAGCCATTTGGTTGGGGAATTCGCCCATTACGTCAGTATTTTCGGGTTCTAAGTTACCTAATAGAGAGCAACCGGTTCTTAATACATCCATTGGGTGAGCTGAGGCAGGAATACTTTCTAAGGTAGAACGTAATTCATCTGGCAACGCCCGCAATGATTTTAGTTGAGTTCGATACTCTTTAAGCTCAGCAAGCGTCGGCAGTTTGCCTTTTAAGAGTAAATACGCAACTTCCTCAAACTGGCAGTTCTCGGCCAGGTCTTTTACATCGTAACCACGATAAGTAAGACCAGAGCCGTCTTTGCCCACCGTAGAGAGTGCGGTTTTTCCTGCGACTTGCCCGCGCAAACCCGCGCCTTCGAGTTTTTTACCTGTCGACATAAAATAATCCTTTGTTGAAAGAGCCCGAGGCTCTTTTTATTCAATTTACAATAGGGTTTTTAGGGCGATGTTATTTGCTTTCGTCTTTAGCAAATAAATTATCCAGCTTTTGTTCGTATTCGTGATAATTTAAATAATCGTACAATTCTTCCCGGGTTTGCATTTGATCAATCACCTGCTTTTGATCACCGTTGGCAAGAATGGACTGATAAACACCCTCCGCAGCTTTATTCATAGCCCGGAAAGCCGATAGCGGATAAAGCACCATGGCTACCCCCCACTCGGCCAATTGGGTTTTATTCCATAATTCGGTTTGACCAAATTCTGTAATATTAGCCAATAAGGGTACGTCCAATACGTTACTGAACGCGCGATAATGCTCCTCCGTTTGAACAGCCTCAATAAAAATACCATCTGCCCCGGCTTCTACGTATTTTTGTGCGCGCTCAAGAGCGGCTTCCAATCCTTCCTGCGCGAAAGCATCGGTACGCGCCATTAAAAAAAACTGCTGATCGGTTTTAGCATCAACAGCCGCTTTTATACGATCCACCATTTCTTGAACAGTCACAATGGCTTTATTGGGCCGATGGCCACATCGCTTTTGCGCCACTTGGTCTTCTAAATGCACCGCTGCTGCACCGGCTTTAATCATGTCTTTTATGGTTTTGGCAATGTTAAAAGCGCCGCCCCAGCCGGTGTCGATATCCACTAATAAAGGCAAATCGCAGGCACTGGTTACTCGATTGACATCTTCCAGTACATCATTTAAAGAAGTAATGCCTAGATCCGGTAAACCGTAAGACGCATTGGCCACGCCTGCCCCGGATAAATACATAGCTTGATGGCCAATCTTTTGGGCCATAATGGCAGTGTAGGCATTAATAGTGCCGACGATTTGTAACGGATTGTTTTCCGCCAACGCCTGACGAAAGCGCGCGCCTGGGCTATTGAGATTATTCATTGAAGACACCTACTTTTTAACTGAAGAATTAATTGTTGCCCTATCAACACCCAGATTGCTGTTGTATTTGTTGTTCGATGTTCTCGCGAGCGCGAATAATATGTTTACGCATAACCATTTCCGCCAGTTGTTCGTCGCGCTGTTCTATGGCTTTAAGCAATAGATCATGCTCTTGTAGTGCCTTATGGGACCGAACCGGTTGCAAGCTTGATTGATAGCGAAACATGCGGATCAAGTAATACCACTCCTCGCACAATGTTTGAATCAACATGGTATTACCACTGCTTTGAATAATTTGGTAATGAAAATCAAAGTCGGCATTGGCTTGTAAATACGCTCCACCACTGGAGCGCATGTGCTGTTCGGCGAGTGCTAACAACTTTTTAAGCTTATCGATACCGGCTTGATCAATAGAGCTTGCCGCCAGAGCGGCCGCCTTACCTTCTAACACTTCTCGAATGTGGTAAATTTCAACAATCTGTTTTAAATCCAGTGTAACAACTCTAACGCCGCCACGCGGGATGTATTTTACCAACTTCATGCTCTCTAGCCGGCGAATTGCTTCTCTTAAAGGACCGCGACTAACATTGTATTCCTTGGCCAACTTGGGCTCACTGAGCTTTGTACCCGGCTTAAGATCGCCACACACGATGGCATCACGAAGCGTGCTGGTAATGTGACTGCCGAGGGTACTTTCTGTAAGGCTGGAAATAACAGACATTTTCACGCTCTATTTTTTGCTCGGTTTATTGGCACGGTGTATTGGCTCGACTTATTGGCACGGTATATTGGCAATTAGGGCCTTGTTACGGAAATAAAACTGGTTGTTACACGGGCTCTGGTTACGGGGCTCCGCTCATGAGGTTCTGAATATCATCGGCCAAAGGTACTGGAAATGAGTGTTTATAAGGACTGCAAAGGCGCTTTCTCACTCATTTTATTCAACCCACAATCGCACACTTTTTAATCAACCCCGCTTCGTTGTCAGTCCACATTTCAGCTCGTGAGATAAGCCAAGTCCCTTTTTTGTTGACAATTTTATCTATACAGATGGAATACGGTACTTATTATCCATTTTAACGCTTATTTTGTCTACACTTTAAAAGCGTAAGAAAAAACGGTACATACTATTACTTTCTATTTCTATTACTATTTCCCTACCACCTAATATTAGGCCGCCCTGATTATTTATTACTCTTTTTTACGTGCACCAGAATCCGCAGATCGCTTTTCCTCACGCCTCGTCACTTCACCCAACGCCCGCCATTCATCAATTCCATAAAGGCTGGTTATAAATATCAGTTATTTTTAATACAACCAGTTTTCCGTATTGCCCATCAACTATTTTAATTTGTAAATTTAGGCCACTTTTCTTTTTAAAAAATGAAAAATTAGTAAGCCCTCGAGTTTATATTTTTCATAAAACTGTTACTGGATATAGCAACTGGAAATGACAATAACTTGCGAACAAGTTATTTTATGCGCCCACTTCTAAAAAGGTTGCGACTAGAAATATTTGAACTATTACTTGTACAGTAACTTCAAGTACAGGAACAATTCTAATGAAGCAATCTATTGCAAATATTTCCGTTGCTAAATTATGCCTAATCGCGGCGGCATCAATAATAGCGAATGGAAGCCAAGCAGCCGACATTCGCATGAACGGTTTTTTATCCGTGGGTGGTGGATTGGTTACCGATGCGGGCAAAGCCGGCGATGGCCAAGGCAACGAAGTAGACGCTACCTATGAAGCCGATGTTGTAACCAACGGGGTTTACGACGATGACATTAGTTTCCGGCCAGACTCAAATTACGGATTGCAAATTACTGCGGATTTATCCGATGGTTTAACAGCGACAGGGCAAATTACCGGTAACGGCGGAGAGAACTTCGATGCGGTAATATCTTGGGCGTACGTATCCTACGAAATTGACAAAAACTGGAAGTTAACCTTCGGTCGACAACGGCTACCACTGTTCTTTTACTCTAATTTTATAGATGTGGGTTACGCCTATCATTGGATACGCCCTCCCCAGGATCTTTCTGCCAATGACGGTGATACTTTTGAAGGCATTAAGTTACGCTGGACCGGTAGTTTAAACAATTGGTACATCACCGCGGACGGCTATTATGGCAGTGGCGTTGAAGAAATTGTGTCTCCAAATTTTACAACAGAAACCACGGCGGAAGACCAACACGGCATTGTGTTAAAAGTCACTCACGACTGGCTAACCTTACGAGGAACCTACAGCAATGCTGACTCTCATCTACTATTACCTGGCGTAAGCTTTTTAAATGAAGATCTGGAAGTCCAACTGGAAGATGATAACCCATTAAACTACAGCTTTTATGGTTTGGCAGGCAAAGCAGATTTTGGAAATGTATTTGTTGTTGCCGAGTTCACACTTGGCCAACCTGAAGATCCTGTTGGTGTATTTTCAGCCGTGGGTCCCACCAATCAAGTAACACCTGCAACCGTATCCGGTGGCGACACCGACAGTTCTTGGTATATCTCTGTTGGATACCGATTGGGCAAATTTACTCCACACATTACCTACAATGAGCATACACAAGATTTTATTTTTTCGAATTACTCACCCCTTAACGCTCCATATACACAATCGGATTTTCAAAATCTAAGAGAAACGGAACAAAAATCCACGGCCTGGACCATTGGCGTACGATGGGATTTTCATCCCAGCGCTGCGGCAAAACTTGAGTATTATACTCGATCCGACGATAGCGAGGATTTTTACAAAAATAATGCCGGCCCCGCAGGTATTTTTTCCCAAGGATTTGGCAATAGTTTAGAAGTGGACGTTTTATCTTTCTCACTTGATGTAATATTTTAACAACAAGGGCACCTTACTATGATTACCTTTAATACCAAAAAAGTGCTCACAACATTTATTACTGTTTTGAGCCTAATGGCTTGTTCTGCTGCATTCTCTGGTGTGGCCGTTATTGTACACCCCAGCAACAACAACAAACTGAGCGCAGAACAAATTGCTGCCATCTATTTGGGCAAAGAGAGAGCCTTCCCCGATGGCTCGGAAGCAGTGGCCATTGATCAAGACGAAAGCTCATCGATTCGCAGCAGTTTTGTGGGCAATGTACTCAAAAAGAGCAATCAACAACTAAAATCTTATTGGGCACAACTTGTATTTACTGGCGGTGGCACACCTCCCAAAGCAGTTGGCAGCTCCACTGAAGTTAAAAAATTGGTATCTAATAACCCTAATATCATTGGTTATATTGATGCCTCTGAAGTCGATAGTTCAGTATCAGTGGTAGGTGAGTTTTAATTGATTGGTATAGGTTTAGTTCTAGCAATTACTTTAAATATATTATATGGCTTTAAATAGCTTTATATAAATTTCACTAGATTTTGGATTTCAACTACTGAAAGCTATCCAATAGATTAAGTTCACAAATATTAATTTAAAAGCTAAAATCATATAAAGGTTTTAGCTTTTTTTATGTTATAAAATAATTGACTTTAAACCACTAAGACCTGTTGGCACTTATTTAGCCACACACACTTGATTACGCCCAGCACTTTTACCTTGGTACATTAAATCATCGGCTCTTGAGAGCAAGGTAGAAGGTTTGTCGCACTCGCGGGCCTCCACAACGCCACCCGTGAAACTAACGACAATACGATGGTCGCCTTTGTAAAAGGGGCGCTGAGCAATAATATTACAAATCCGTTTAGCCAATGCCGAAGCTTCTGCTTGAGCTGTGTTGGGCATTAATAAAGCAAATTCTTCGCCACCAATTCGTGCAAAAATATCGTAGGCACGTATCAATTTTCTTACTTCAGAAGAAAAATGCTTAAGTACTTCATCACCCACATCGTGACCAAAGCGATCATTTACGGATTTAAAGTAATCTATATCCAGCAATAATAGCGATAGATAACCATTCTGCCGATTTCGACGAGACATTTCTTCATTTAAGCGTTCCATAAATAAGCGACGATTAGGCAATTGCGTAAGTGTATCGGTTCTCGCTTCCAGCTCTGCTAAGTCTTTGGCATCATTTAACTCTTGGGTACGCTCTATAACGGTTTGCTCCAGAATATTTTTCTGCTGTTCTAGTGCATCCACATATTGTTTACGAGCCCGCTCTTTGGCTCGTTCATTTCTTCGCGACAATATGATAATGGTTGAAAACAGCAGGCTTACTTCAAATACCGATGCCACAGGCGTAAGCCAATAGTTGATGGGCGTATGATCGATAAATCCCATTTCCCGCACCGGAAAAATAATCATGCTTATACAATAAAACCCCCAACTTAGAATAAAGGCAATGGCCAGCCCTTCGCCTTGTAGCACACGTTTAAACCCGGCAACCAACAACAGCGACATCCCCAGCACTTGAGCTTCCACCGCGACCACAGCTACAGACGAGGCCCCTGATATTGCAGCAATTATAGGTATAACGCCCAACCAAGCCAGTCCCGTGATTGCTCTGTGCGTGTTCTTTATGTATTGCTTTGTATTTAATATTTTTTGAGTAAATAGAGCAGCAAATACGACCGAAGCAGCCGCACCAATAATCATAAATCGCCAGTGAAAACCATCGCGTAAAATAATGGCCGGTAGATAGCCGTAAATAGACCCCCAAGCCAACATATTACTGGCAATAAAACCGACGTAATACAGCAAACCCACATTGCGGCTGGTATAGAAGTAAACCAAGCTAAAAATAATAACTAAGGATAGATAGCCAAAGAGCATTCCAAACGCGAAGGATTCGGTGGTATGAAATCTAGCGAAGGCTTTTTCTCTCCACACCCGCATATCCGGGTAAATCATACCTGCCTTGTCTACACCAAAAAATAAGTAGTAGTTTTTTTTAGTATGTGCGGGAATAACAACGCGGTAGGCGTAACGAGAAGCCTCGACGGGTCGAACCGAGTACGGATAATAGTAACTGACGAGCCCTAAAGATTTATAACCAGATTGTGAATTACTCGGCCGGGATTCGAACAACTCCATGTACGCGAGTACGTGATCTGGGTATTCTAAAATTAGAGCCAGATCGACATCGGAAGAGTTGTAGAGTGAAAACTTTCCCCAAACGTCGTATTTTACCAATCCTAAACCAGACACGTCCCGATCGGGAACTTCAAATCCACCGTCCAACCAAATTTTGTCTAACTGGTTAATTTCCGTGCTTCGGTTTAAGTCCCGGTATATGTAAATGTGATCGATTAAACGCGTGTAGCGGTTAATCGTTGTTACATCCAGGGATTGGATATTGCCGTTTTGTTCTAAATTCAAGGGTTGGGCTTGTGTCTTTATAGAAGCCAGACACAATACTACCGTTGCTATCCATAAAAGGACTCCACCCTCCAAGCGTGGTGTATGGAAGTGATTAATCAACTCAACCTCTTGAGTATTTAGGGACGGTTACTTTAAATGAGTCTAGACTACCTGATAGAAGAAGCAGTACTTAATCGCATTAGATAAAGGCCATGCGATTATTTAAAAAATTGTTTTTATACCAATAACATTATTTACAATTAAAAATAACAACTACATTTACCCTCTAACTCTTTAATCACCGATCACAAATTGTGATTGCAACCCAAACTCAATTTATAAAAACCGCCAACTGACCTCTCAACTATTTTAGAATCAATCCCCAACAAAGGAGCGCTAACATATTGTCGGCCAAGCTAACACCTCACCACCCCGCATAACACTCATTCAAGATTACCAACTTGCAATACAACGCGATCTTTCTATTAACTTGAATTTCTAGGTTCTATTTTTTAAGAACCCTTGAAAGCCGTTAAAAATCGACTATTACTAATACAGTTGATTGCGTCATATTTTGCGCAGCCATCGAACAATTACGACAAACATCGGCCGCTAATATTAGCCAACCATATTATTTTTGAGTGAGAGGGTTAACACTGAATGGGTACTGCACGTTTAAGTACGAGATGGACTGCGATATTGGTTGCGATCGGTTTTTCAATCAGTTTTGTCTCCTATGCCGGGGTATCGGTAATTGTTCACCCCCAAAATACTAACGCTCTATCGGAAGAAGATATTTCTAGAATCTTTTTAGGGAAGCGCAAGTCTTTCCCAGATGGATCGGAAGCCATTCCTATCGACCAGGTGGAAGGTTCACCAGCCAGAACCAGTTTTGTCGGTTCCGTGCTTAAAAAAAGCGACCAACAGATAAAAGCTTATTGGGCTCAGCTGTTATTCACGGGCAAAGGTACACCGCCAACCATTATCGATGAAGCTTCTGATGTAAAAAAATTAATCGCCGATAACCCCAACCTAATTGGTTACATAGATTCCGCACAGGTAGATGACACGGTAAAGGTCGTTGGTGAGTTTAATTAACTTCCACATTATTGCTTTCAGTTGGTATCGCAGTATTGTAAGTACGCCTAATACAATATTAATTAGGCTCAACAAAAACCAATAGCAGCAACACCTAATAAAGAATAAAAACAATTCTGTTATTACAATTTCTAACAAATATTAAACTTTAAATAAAATCAATACCCAAAAACATTTAACTTTACTCACCCAAAAGACCACTCCTGCAATTTACACTCTCCAATATATTTTTATCGATTTTATTGAGTCGACTGTATCTGCTTATTTTCTTATCGCCCTGAATAATTTTAATTTATTTTTTGCGACAAAATTGAACATTTGGCACCTATGTACTATTACTTACTCCTAACAGGGAATAAGTGGCCTGTTTCTAAGGATGATACATCAAGAAACAGTGAGCTAAATAATCTCCAATTTTAGCTTTACAGGCAGCAAAGGATTTCTGCTTAGTCAACGCAACAATTTACCTTTATAGGATCTAACCTATGATCAAGAAGCTAGAACGCCCGTGTGTTCTTTTATTAGCTTTGTCCGCCTTCAGCGCTACACATGCCGCCGATATTCGGTTTAATGGTTTTGCGTCGCTCGCTGGCGGTAAAACTTTTAATGAAGGCACTCAAAGAAGTAGTATCAGCCCGACTGGCGAAGAATCTAAATCAATTTACTTAGCCGACCGTATTACAGACGGAGTCTATGACGACGACTGGAGCTTTCGGCCCGATTCGAACTATGGTCTGCAAATTACCGCGGATGTTGGTCATGATCTGACCGTGGTGGGGCAGATTACCGGTAACGGCGGTGAGGACTTTGAAGCGAACGTTGCTTGGGCTTACATAGCTTACGATTTCAACGAACATTTTCGTTTAACGGCGGGCCGCCAACGTTTACCCTTATTTTATTATTCCGACTTTTTTGATGTGGCTTATGCCTACCATTGGGTAAGACCACCGCAAGAATTAGCCGCTTCCGACTATGATACCTTTGAAGGATTGAAATTACGGGCTACGGTAGTAGCGGGTAATGTGGACCTTGCTGGCGAAATTTTTGCTGGTAGCGCCTCGGAAACTCTTAATACGGGATCTGGCGTTGAATTTGAAAATCAGTGGGGATTAACGTTAACGGGTACTTACGATTGGTTAACACTACGAGCCCACTATTCACAAGCCGATCTTGTTATTGATAATGATTTTTTAACAAATATTTCTGGCCAGGGTTCAGATGAAGATCCCATTCCAGGAGTATTGGCTGGCTTGGCCGCAAACGCAGATTTCGGTCAATTTTTCATAGTCAGTGAATATACCATTGCACCCATCGACGAACCTGTTTATCCAGAGTTTGCAATTCGAGGCATTGACGGAACCGTGGGTTGGTATATTTCTGCGGGACTTAGACTTGGAAGTTTTACCCCTCACATTACTTACAGCGAAGAAACCATTGATTATCAGGAGCTAAGTGGAGATTTTCTAGCGTACGCGGTGGGCGGTACAGTTAATTTAGATGGCAATGAATTCGAATACGAGAGTAAACGCCAAGCTTGGACTATCGGTGTTCGATGGGATTTCCATCCCAGTGCAGCATTTAAGCTAGAATATTTAACACGTAGTGATGAAAGCGATGACTATTTTAAAAATAGTGCGGGATTCTTCGGCAATGGCGAGCCAGGCAAAGTCGACCTACTTACATTCTCTCTTGATGTATTGTTCTAATTGGGGGGAATGAATATGAAACTAATGACTATGAAACGTTTAATCGTGGCTGGCTTGGCAAGTCTAAGCCTTATTGTATCGGCTGCTGCATTCTCGGGTGTAGCTGTTGTTGTTCACCCCAACAATGGTAATGCACTCTCTGAAGATGACATTACCCGTATTTTTCTCGGTAAGAAAAAATCTTTCCCAGACGGATCGGAAGCTATTCCACTGGATCAGGAGGAAGGTTCGGCCACTCGCGACAGCTTTGTGAGTACCGTTCTTAAGAAAAATGCGCAACAAATCAAAGCCTACTGGGCACAGTTACTATTTACCGGCAAGGGTACTCCCCCCAAAGCGGTCCCCTCAGATGCCGCCGTTAAAAAGTTGGTATCCGAAAACCCCAATTTGATTGGTTATATTGATTCCAGCCAAGTTGATGGGTCTGTAAAGGTAGTGGCGGAGTTTTAAATGAATTACTGTATGTCGCTTTTTTGAGTTGTTAATAATACAGTTTTCTTGCGCTTTTGGGGTCTTTCTTACGAAAGGCCCTTTTTTAATTTCTCCAGTGAATATCAAAAAGTCTCAATAAATTGTACGTAACAAGCTCTAGTTAGCTTACAGAGTCGTGTATGTTAATTACCGCTAGCCTGGCGCAACCAATGCGTGGGCGAAACACCAAAACGAGCATTAAAAGATCGAGCAAAAGCCGCCGCACTGCCGTACCCTACTTCTTCAGCCACTTGCGTTACCGTGCTGCCCTGCTTTAGTAAATTTTTTGCTAATCCCAAACGCCATAAATTTAAATAATCGCCGACGGTCAAGCCCACAATCGAGCGAAATTTTTCGGCGAAACTAGCGCGCGACATACCGGCGACCATCGCCAGGGATGCTATTGTCCAAGGTCCAGCGGGATTTTTGTGGATCGCCATAAGAGCTTTGGCGAGTCGCTCGTCTGATAAACCCGCTAGTAAACCCACCTGTTGATCGTTACGAGTGAGCGTTAATCGAATTAACTGCACCACCAAAAGTTCGCAAATACGATTTAACGAGTACTGTCGCCCACACTCTTCGGTAAATGCCTCCAAAAACAGCAAATTAATAATATTTTGCAAGGCTCCGTCGGGCTCTAACTTGTGATACACCACCTGCGGTAAAATGGATACCACAGGGTTTTCGAGACCGGTATGAAAATCAATCTCTCCACACACAGTAATCGCCGGATCATTTCCGAGTGGTTTAATACTGTGATTTGAGGGCCGCATAAAAAATACTAAGCTCGGCCCTTCTAAGGTTTTAGGTTCATTTTGGTCCGCCGTTACGCTTAATTTACCCTCTTTGAGCACATGCAAGTAACCGAGGTTATCCTCTTTGCTATAGCGATAAGCTTGGCACAAAGCGCCCGTGTTAAACACATGTGCCTGCAGCGCAAAGCGATCAAACAATGTTGCCAGTCGGTCCATTACAATTCTCCTAGCAGGCTAACCCTACACGATGCCTAACTCAACTCAATAGCCGCTTGGGGTTTTGTTAATCATACAGGCCTTACAAATACAGGTGATTAGGTCTAATCACAGGGGCTAATCACAAAACCTAGTCATAAAACCCAATTACAGTAAACCTTCAGACGATTTATCAATCAAAACAGACTGAAAATCACATTTCGTACAGGATACTACCGTATAATCCATCATCAATCGAGAGGTATTCGCCGCTCTAAACCAAAACTATTAGCCCGACCTATGGAGAACCCCATGAAGTTAACCACTATTCGCCTTAAACACCTTGCCATTGTGGCCACGATGGTTGTCTCTGCTTTTGCTAGCAGCACATTGCTGGCCGACACCAAACACCTAAGCAAAAAAACCTTCAAGCAACTTGTGGGTAAGAATGGTGAAATTTCGCTTCCAACCAATTACCGAGCGGCTTGGAGCCACATGGGCTCTTGGGTTATTGAAGACGAAAACTCGCCAGGCTATGGCTTTCACGATGTGTACACTCAGCCAGATGCCGTTGCCCACTACAATAAAACCGGTGAGTTTCCTGATGGTGCCGTGCTCGTTAAAGAGGTGAGAGCCGTAGAATCCGGCGCAAAAACTACCGGTGTAGCCGAGTGGGCTGGCGACATTAATATTTGGTTCGTTATGATTAAGGATACTCAAGGCCGTTTTGGCGATAACCCACACTGGAAAGAAGGTTGGGGTTGGGCGTTGTTTGAAGCCAAAGATCCCGCTAAAAATGTTTCCAAGAGTTTTGAAGAAACTTGTAAAGGTTGTCACATTCCAGCCCAGCAATCCGATTGGGTATTTATCGAAGGCTACCCAACATTAGAATTTCCGGGTCAGTAAGTAGTTGTTGCGGTCATTGGGGATTTATACCGATGCACAGCCGAGGTTGAATAATTTCTTGGCGTGCTCAACGAACAACCACGACCGCCGACCACTGATTGGCTAATCAACCAAATAAAGTTTTGATATGAAGGCCTCCGATTTATTCGGAGGCCAATTAAGACGCTCTCAGTCAATCAAAGGCTACTTTAAATTTTTATTCTGCTGCCGAAAAACTCGCTTCAACTAACACAATAATCTCTCGCAATAATGTCGTAGCGTACTGGCCGGTAGCCAGTGTAAATTGCAGTTGCAAATCGCCATCCAGCCATTGCCAATCGAAGTTTTCAGGCATTAGCACCAACGGTCTCCGTTCCTGCGCTAAACCCTGGTGTTCCAGTTGCAAACACCACTGATCAAACCGTTCGTTAAGTGCTTGTTCGTACTGCAACGCAATCGCTTGAGTCGCTAAACGACCTCGCCCCCAGAGGGGCCCCGACGGTAACTGATCGATTAAAACATCGCCTTCCACCGGGCAACGCCACACACCCTTTTGTACCCGTTGCGATAACAATTCATTAAAAAGGTAAGAACGTGCCGCGGATAATACCAGCCCCCGTTCGCGCCGGTTTTTAATTTTTTTACCGTTAACAAACCACTCTTGCGCCAAATCCAAATTGGCTCCATTGCGACCAAAACGCTGTGGGCCAAAATAATTAGGCACGCCCTGTTCGCTGGCAGTGGTTATTAATGTTTCGATTGGGGTTTTATCAATAGTCGTGTTGTTAAAGCGAATTCGAATTTTAAAATCGTTACTCTGATGATCGCCACGACGCAGTTTTTGCCGATGACGCTCTACACGTAAAATATTCCACGAGGGTGAATTAAAAGCTTGCCAGTTAATCGCAGGATTTTTGGGCAGATGCACACTAAACCATTGCCAAGTAATAGCATTGCGGTCTTTTAATCCCGAAAAACCAATGGCTTCGGGCTTTACACCGGCGAATTCCGCCAGCTGTTTTGCAAGCCAGTGCGTGTTTTCACCGTCTTTTTCAATCCATAAATAGGTATGCTCGCCTTCGCCAGTAAAGGCAGTTTGCAGGTTTTCTGTAACTTGAAAATCTGCATTGGTGGTTTTAATTTGGCCAGATTGCAAGTTATCGGCAAACGCATGGGCGTAGGCAAAATTCAAACTGAATGAGGGAGTGTTCAAAGCCGGCTCCGGTAGAACAGAAAAAGGCGGGTTAAATCGGCAGCAGTAAAACGGTGGCTAGGCAAGCAATACCTTCTTTACGGCCAACAAAGCCCAATTTTTCGGTGGTGGTGGCTTTTACGTTTACAGTCTCGATGGAGGTTTGCAGATCGGACGCGATGTTTTCACGCATATATTGAATAAACGGAGCCATTTTGGGGGCTTGGGCAATAATGGTCATATCCGCGTTACTTAACTGCCAGCCTTTTTGCCTTACTTTGGCAAATACCAAGCGCAATAATTCACGACTGTTGGCGTTTTTAAATTGCGGATCGGTATCGGGAAAATGTTTGCCAATATCGCCCAAAGTAGCCGCACCCAAAAGCGCATCGGCCAGTGCGTGCAATAATACATCGCCATCAGAATGCGCCACCAGACCGTGCTCGTAAGGAATAACCACGCCGCCTAAAACAATTTTATCGCCATCGCCAAACGCGTGGACGTCGTAACCCTGACCAATTCTCATTGCTGTGGACTCTCTGCTGGCAATTGGCGGGACAAAATAAATTCCGCCAGCGCTAGATCTTCTGGATTGGTAATTTTGATGTTATCGCGTTGGCCGGGATACAGTGCTACTTTAAAGCCCGCGTGCTCCATTGCCGAGGCTTCGTCGGTAATGGATAAACCACTGGCAAGCGCACCGTCTAACGCCGCTAACAAATCCCCCAACCGAAACATTTGCGGCGTTTGTGCCTGCCAAATACCGGTGCGATTTAATGTCTGCGATATTTCATTCAACACCGCACTTTGTTGAGCGTTGTTACTGGCAGACAGCTGACTTTGTTTTAAAGTATCGGCCACGGGCGTGGCTAAAATACCGCCCACCGGATGCTCAGCCAGCGTATTAATCATTGCGGCCAATGTTGTGCTTTGTACGCAGGGCCTCGCGGCATCGTGCACCAGCACCCAATGATGGGGCAACGCTTTTTTCTGTAACGCTTGCAAACCTTTTAATACAGAATCCGCGCGCTCAGCACCGCCTAGGGTGGTAAATACTTTAGGATGCTGACTAATGGCCAATTGCGGCCAAATTTGATCGCCATCGCGCAGTGTTACCATCACGCCTTCTATGGCGTTGAGATTTAACAATTTAGCGATGGTGTGCTCAATAACCGAGCGATTGCCCAGCGGCAAATATTGTTTGGCTTTGTTGGCACCCATGCGCGAGCCTACACCCGCCGCTGGAACAATGGCCCAAAATTTTGCAGCGCTGTTCATAGAGAGCGATTAATCACAAAAGAGAGAAAACAGAAAAAATCGGCTAGGGATTGGGAGCATCGAGAACCAGATAAAACGTCTCGCCTTCTTTAACCATTCCCATGTCTTCGCGGGCCAATGCCTCGATACCGCCAAGGCCATTTTTGAGGTGAGCAATTTCCACTTCCAACATTCGATTGCGTTCGCGGTCGCGCGAATTTAAGCGTTCTTGTTTGTCGATGGAACGCTCCAAGCGCGCAATATCCGCAAGGCTGCCCTCGCCTACCCAAAGACGTGCCTGTAAAGTAATCAATGCTATGACCAGCAGGGCAATCATCCACTTCATGGGTATCACAAGATTCGCGTGTTGGATTTTTTGTATCAGCGTTGCTTAATTCTAAGCCGAAAATCCTAAAACCCCAAATGGGGTTTTAGGATTCGAGTTTTTTAGGCTTTAAATTCCGCGCGACCTTTGTAAGGCGCGGCGGTTGTGCCGAGTTCGGCCTCAATGCGCAACAGGCGGTTGTACTTGGCCACTCGATCCGATCGACACAACGAGCCGGTTTTAATCTGGCCTGCAGCGGTAGCAACCGCTAAATCGGCGATGGTGGTGTCTTCGGTCTCGCCGGAGCGATGCGAAATTACCGCCGTGTAGCCCGCGTCTTTGGCCATTTTGATAGCATCCAAGGTTTCCGACAGCGAACCGATTTGATTGAATTTAATCAAAATCGAATTAGCCACGCCCTTGTCGATGCCTTCTTTTAAAATTTTAGTGTTGGTAACAAATAAATCGTCGCCCACCAATTGCACTTTTTCGCCCAGTTTTTCGGTTTGGTATTTCCAACCGTCCCAATCGGATTCGTCTTGACCATCTTCGATGGAAATAATGGGGTATTGATCGCAAAGCTCGGCAAGAAAATCGGTAAAGCCCTCTGAGCTGTACACTTTGCCTTCGCCGGATAAATCGTATTGGCCGTCTTTGTAGAATTCAGACGAAGCGCAATCCAAAGCCAAAGTCACATCGCGATCCAACGCGTAACCGGCCGCTTCGGTGGCTTCTTTAATGACCGCCAAGGCTTCGGCGTTAGAAGACAAGTTAGGCGCAAAACCGCCTTCGTCGCCCACAGCGGTGTTTAAACCTTTGGCAACGAGTACTTTTTTAAGTGAGTGGAAAATTTCCGCACCCACTTGCAACGCTTCGCTAAAGCTTTTGGCTGCAACGGGCTGAACCATAAATTCTTGAATATCCACGTTGTTGTCGGCGTGCTCACCGCCGTTGAGGATATTCATCATCGGTACGGGCATGGAGTACTGGCCAGGCGTGCCGTTAATTTCGGCAATATGAGCGTACAGTGGTATGCCTTTATCGGCAGCGGCGGCTTTGGCGGCGGCCAGCGATACGGCCAAGATGGCGTTGGCACCAAAATTGGCTTTGTTGTCGGTGCCGTCGGCATCGATCATGGCTTGGTCGAGCGCGCGCTGATCGTTAGCATCCTTGCCAACCAATAAGGCTTTGATGGTGTTGTTGATATTGTCTACGGCTTTTAATACGCCCTTGCCCAAATAACGGCTTTTGTCGCCATCGCGCAGCTCCAGCGCTTCGCGCGAGCCGGTGGAGGCACCCGAAGGGGCACAGGCAGAACCCACAACTCCGGATTCTAGGATTACGTCTGCATTAACGGTGGGGTTACCGCGTGAATCAAGCACTTCAAACGCTTTGATATCAACAATCTTGGTCATTCGATGGCTCCAAGCAATTCATTTGTGGAATGTAAAAGTTTAAGGCCCAGGCTCGTCCTTTCGCTGGGCAACGACGAACGCCGCTAGTTTACTGAAAATCGGCTCGATTTGCTGGCGTTAACGCAAAATCGATAGAATAAATCCAGTAAACAACGGTGATTTTACGATATTTGCAATTCGGGCAAGGCTTTTAGCACATCGTCGAAGGCTTTCATCTGCCCCAAAAATGGCTCCAGCAAATCCAGCGGCAACGCGCTCGGGCCATCGCACAGGGCTTTATCAGGATCGGGATGCGCCTCTAAAAACAAGCCGGCAATGCCGGTGGCAACACCGGCACGGCCCAGTTCCGCCACTTGATGGCGTCGACCGCCAGACGCCGCACCCATGGGATCGCGACACTGCAGCGCGTGGGTTACGTCAAACAATAACGGCGCGCCGTCGCTGACTTCTTTCATGGTGCGAAAGCCCAGCATATCAACAACCAAGTTGTCGTAACCAAAGCAACTGCCGCGCTCGCACAGCAAGAGCTGATCGTTGCCACACTCGCGGAATTTTTCGACGATATTTTTCATTTGCGCCGGCGAGACAAACTGAGGCTTTTTAATGTTAATTACCGCACCGGTTTTAGCCATGGCTTGTACCAAATCGGTTTGGCGAGCCAAAAAAGCCGGCAATTGAATCACATCGGCCACCTCGGCCACGGGCTGACACTGATGCACTTCGTGCACATCGGTAATAATGGGTACATTATAGGTGGATTTAATTTCTTCGAATATTCGAATGCCCTCTTCCATTCCCGGCCCGCGAAAAGAGTGAATAGACGAGCGGTTGGCTTTATCGAACGAGGCTTTGAAAACGTAGGGAATACCCAGTTTTTCGGTTACCTGCACATAGCGTTCGGCCACTTGCAAGGCCATGTCTCGGCTTTCGAGTACGTTCATGCCGGCAAACAACACCATGGGCTGATTATTGGCCACCGACACAGAACCGATATTAACGACTTTGTTGTTCATAGCTGGAAGTGCACTCTTTAGGATTCGGTTGGGCCAGATTGCTGGCTTTGATGATAATCGATAGCGGCCAAAATATAGCTGGTAAATAGAGGATGGCCGTCGCGTGGCGTGGAGGTGAATTCTGGGTGGAATTGGCAGGCCACAAACCAGGGATGATCGGGCAGCTCAACCATTTCCACCAAGGTGTCGTCCGCCGACCAACCGCACACTTTTAGCCCTTCTTTTTGCAGGCGATCCACGAGGTTGTTGTTAACCTCGTAACGGTGGCGGTGACGCTCGGCGATCATCTCGCTGCCGTAAATTTCTCGGCCTTTGCTGCCTTCTACCAAGCGGCATTCTTGAGCACCCAAGCGCATGGTACCGCCTTTATCGGAAGACTCGTCGCGGGTTTCTCGCTTGCCGGTGGAATCCAACCACTCGCTGATTAAGCCAATGACCGGGTATGGGGTTTGCCGATCAAACTCGGTGCTGTTGGCATCACCCCAACCCACCACATTGCGAGCAAACTCAATAACCGCCGATTGCATGCCGAGGCAAATACCCAAATACGGAATTTTTTGCTCGCGGGCATAACGCACCGCCGCCAGCTTGCCGTCCAGGCCGCGCTCACCAAAGCCACCGGGCACCAAAATGGCATCGGCCGATTCCAGTAATTGAACGCCTTGCTCTTCTACATCTTCGGCGTTAATGAATTGGTATTTTACGGTGGTGCGGGTGTGAATACCGGCGTGGCTGAGTGCCTCAATTAACGATTTGTAGGCATCGGGCAGATCCATGTATTTGCCCACCATGGCTACGGTGACTTCGTGCACGGGGTTTAGCTTACCCACCACCACGGCATCCCACTCGCTCAAATCCGGTGGTGGGGCTTGCATGCCGAAGTTGTCGAGCACGATTTGATCGAGGCCGTGTTCCATTAAAATGCGCGGAATGGCGTAAATGGTTTTTGCATCGGCCAACGGCACCACCGCGCGTTCTTCTACGCTGGTAAACAGCGCGATTTTTTTGCGCGACTCTTGATCGACTTCCACTTCCGAGCGGCACAGCAATACTTCGGGCTGCAAACCAATGGAGCGCAGTTCTTTTACCGAGTGCTGCGTGGGTTTGGTTTTGGTCTCACCGGCGGTGGCAATGTAGGGCACCAACGTGAGGTGCATAAGCTGAGCGCGCGTGCGGCCCACCTCGATTTTGAGCTGTCGAACGGCTTCTAAAAACGGCTGCGATTCAATATCGCCCACCGTACCGCCGATTTCAACAATCGCCACATCGAAGCCTTTGCCGCCCTCGTAGATGCGACGCTTGATTTCATCGGTGATGTGCGGAATCACCTGCACGGTGCCACCCAGATAATCGCCACGGCGCTCTTTGCGCAATACGGTTTCGTAAACACGGCCAGTGGTGAAATTGTTGTGCTTAGTCATGCGAGTGCGCAAAAAGCGCTCGTAATGGCCTAAATCGAGATCGGTCTCGGCGCCATCGTCGGTGACAAACACCTCGCCGTGCTGAAACGGGCTCATGGTGCCGGGATCGACGTTGATGTAGGGGTCGAGCTTTAGAATGGTAACTTTTAAGCCACGGGCTTCTAGAATGGCGGCCAGCGAGGCCGAGGCAATGCCTTTACCCAGCGATGAAACCACACCGCCGGTTACAAAAATATAACGAGTCATCAAGAGCCCTGTTTAGCGCTATTTGTTTATCGAAATTGGGGTATATTTTAGCCTGGCTTTAGCCAGATTAAATCTTGTTGCAGAGGCCCTAGTGTACTAATCGCGAGAGTTAAATCGGTGATTAGACTAGGTTCGCTCAGTCGAGTTTTGGCGCCGGTCGTTGGCTGGGTAGGCTAACGCTGTGCAGCGATCGCGGGCACCAAGGCGGGAATTTCCACCCCTCTCAAGATGGGACGCCAGATTATCAGAATCGCCCTTTGCGCTCAAATTTTTCCAGTCCCGGGGCGCCATTCGATGCGATAACCTTGGTTTTCATCCGCCTCGTAAAACGCTTGCTCAATCCATACATCGCCCACCGCCGCAATTTGGTTGCTTGAGTGAATAATCGGCACGCAAGACCTTAGCCAGGGCTCAAGTTTGTATTCTTGCAGGAGTTTTTTGAGCGTTTGCGAGTGAGCTCGACCAAACGGTTGGGCCCGCTCTCCGCCTTGACGAAAGCCAACGGTCAGAGCCTCGCCCTGCCAAGCAAAATGACCGCCGGGCTTGAGGATTAACTCACCGCCACCGGGTAAAGACAACGGTGCTTGCCCCGACCAACTGAGATGCACCGCGTGTTGCTGCTGCTCTTGATGTGTTTGCGTTGTGCCTGCCAGTGCGTGCTCTAATCGATCTTGGCAGTCTTGCGGGTTAGCCACAAAGTACAGTTTTTCATCGTACAGGCGAACGCTCACACCGCCCCAAGTCACGACGGGGTTGCTGTCTGGGCGCGGATTGGAGGCGAAAAACTGGTTGTCGATTTGCGCCATGATGGCCTGGGATGGCTCGGGCAGATGCTGTTGCCGAAGCAGATACCGCAAGGCATTTGCTCGCCGAATGGCTGGCCACTGCCGCCAGCGACTTATATCGATGTATTGGCCCACTCTGGCAGGTTTAAGGCCACAGTCTTGGCAATCTTCACTGGCCAAAATCTCCGCCAATTGGTCGTATTGGCGCACTAACTGGGCGTTGCGGTTGATAGTTTCTACACAACTGGGCCAGCGCTGCAACAATCGAGGCATGACCTCATTGCGCAAAAAATTACGGTCAAATTGGTCGCTGTGGTTACTTTCGTCTTCTATCCAATCTAGTTGATGATCACGGGCGTAGCGCTCAAGGTCGGATCGACTAACCGCCAACAGAGGGCGCAGCAAATACCCCTGCTCGAATACCCGCAACGGCTCCATGGCGGCTAACCCTTTCGGCCCAGCACCTCGCAATAACCTCAGCAATACGGTCTCGGCCTGATCATCACCGTGATGCCCGAGCAGCAATATGCCACCTTTTGGCAAGTGTTTGGCAAAAGCGCTGTAGCGAGCGGCACGGGCGGCGTCTTCCAGACCCGAGCCCGCTTGACGAACATTAACGCGCTCGGCGACAAATGACACTCCCAATGCATCGGCCCATTGGCGACAATGTTCCTGCCATTGATCGGCATGCGGCGACAAGCCATGATTGACGTGAATGGCAGAGATGCTTCGCTCTGGCAATTGGGCGCGCAACAGGTGCAACAGCACAGAAGAATCCAGTCCGCCACTGAATCCCACCAGCATTGGTGCTTGATTCGCGACCAAGGCAACAGACTGTTTCAAATGAGCAATTAATATATCCGACATAGTGGGGCATTATACGCGCTTGTCGCCTGTTGCCCGACAGTTTAGCGGAAGCTACTCTACGTTAACTCTCTAAACCCGGATAAATACTAAAACTCATGGAACCCAGAGCATTTGGCAGTTGGCCTTCGACCATTAGCGCCGAACAGTTGGTAGCACAGAGCCTGCGTTTATCGGAGCCTCGCTGGGACGGCGAGTACCTGTACTGGCTGGAATCGCGACCAGAAGAAAAAGGCCGCAATTGCCTCGTGCGCTGCAAAACCGACGGCTTACCCGAAGATGTCATTCCGTCGCCCATAAACATTCGCTCCAAAGCCAACGAGTACGGCGGCGGGGCCTACTGTGTGGCCGACGGCGTAGTATTTTTCGTACAGGCCGATGACCAGCGCATTTATCGGTTCGATACCAACCTGGACGCCCCCTACCCAGAGCCCATTTCCCGGGATGTACCGTTTCGCTTTGCCGAGCTGACTTTCGATCCCCATCGCCAGCGCTTGTTGGCCGTCCGTGAAGACCACTCCCTCGAAAACAAAGAAGAAACCGCCAGCATCATTAGTATTGATGCCCAGGGCCGGGATTGCTTTACCCTCACCGAAGGAGCCGACTTTTACTCGTCGATCAGTATTTCGCCAAGCGGTCAGTTCATTGCTTGGTTGAGCTGGAAACACCCCGCCATGCCCTGGACCGACAACCAATGTACCGTGGCAGAACTCAACCACGATGGCACGGTAATGCAAATGCAGGTCGTCGCCGGCAGTGAATGCGGTCAGCCCGCTCAAGCGTTATTTCAACCCTTGTGGGACTCCAAAGACGAATTGTACTTGATCAGCGATTACGAAGATTGGTGGCGCTTGTATTCTGTTGATGCGGCACACGATGCCGGCCCACAATTGCGACCCGTTCTGGCCAAACCGCCAGAATCGGCCGAATTTGGCACACCACAATGGGTGTTTGGTTTATCGACTTGGGGCTTTATCAACGACAACACCCTTATTGCCACCTACAGTCAACACGGTTACGCACGCCTATGCTTGATCGATGTGCTGCGCCACGAGTGGCAAGATATCGATACTCCCTGGACGCAATTCAGTGCTGTGGTGGCCCAAGACGGACGCGCAGCGGTGTTGGCCGCTAACTACACCGACGCCGGAACCATCGCCATCTGGCAAAACGGGGCCAACGGCCGCGATTGGCAATATGTGCGAAGCGCCCAATCCGATTTGGATTCTGCAACCCTAAGCCGCCCCAAAGCCATACATTTTGGCCCCACGGGTCAAACCGCCTTTGCTTTTTACTACCCGCCCTACAACGGTGTAAATACCGGATTAGAGGGCGAAAAACCGCCGCTGATTGTCCTCGCCCACGGTGGCCCCACCGCACAAGCCAACACCGCTTTGAACATTAAAATTCAATACTGGTGCTCGCGCGGTTTTGCCGTGGTGGATGTTAACTACCGAGGCAGTACAGGCTATGGCCGCGAGTATCGCTTATCGCTGGACGGCCAATGGGGAGTGGCAGATGTGCAAGATGTGTGTCGTGCGGCCAACCATTTGGTCGAGCAAGGCTTGGCCGATGCCAATCGTTTAACCATTAAAGGCAGCAGTGCCGGTGGTTACACGGTATTGGCAGCACTGACCTTTACCGATACGTTTAAAGCCGGTGCCAGCTTATACGGCATTGGCGATTTGGAAACTTTGGTGCTCGATACCCACAAGTTTGAATCCCGTTATTTAGATCACTTGGTAGGACCTTACCCCGACGAAATCGACACCTACCACGAGCGCTCGCCCATTCACCATGTTAAGCAACTCAATTGCCCGGTAATATTTTTCCAAGGTGACGAAGACAAGGTCGTGCCCCCCAATCAGGCCGAAGCCATGGTTAATGCGCTAAAAGAAAAAGGTATTCCCGTGGCTTACGTGGTATTTAATGGCGAGGGCCACGGCTTTCGCCAGGGACAAAACATAGTACGCGCCATTGAGGCGGAGCTGTATTTTTACAGCCAAATTTTTGGTTTTGAATTAGCCGAAGCAATTGAACCAGTCGCCATTGAAAACAGCAACAACCTTTAACAACAGTAAAAAATTTAATAGATTGGACGTTTAAGGTTCGTAGCGAATCGCATTGATGTACCAGGTGGTGGTTCCTGCTTCGGTGGTGACTACTGCCTCGTCGTCGACGGATTTTTTTAACAGTGCCCGCGCCATGGGCGAGTCGATGGAGATGTAATCCTTGCGGTCGAATATTTCGTCGTAACCGACGATGCGAAAGGTTTTAAGCTCGCCCTGTTCACTTTCTACTTCCACCCAGGCGCCAAAAAAAACTTTGCCTTCCTGATCGGGGTGGTAATTAACAACTTTTAATCGATCCAAACTTTTGCGCAAATAACGCACTCGCCGATCAATTTCGCGCAAGCGTTTTTTATTGTATTGGTAATCGGCATTTTCACTGCGATCACCCAGGCTTGCCGCCCAACTGACTTTTTGAGTAACTTCCGGGCGCTCTTGTCGCCACAGGTAATCCAGCTCTTTTTCCAGCGCGGTATAACCCGCTTGTGTAATCAGCGGTGTTGGCAAATTGTTCTCCTTTACTTCGATAAATAACCTAGCCAATCAAAGGTTTCTTTTAACATCAATATAATTTACGGTAAACCTTCTCACGACAGCTTCATTAATTGTATAGGATCGACTCCATTGCCATGATTGCCGACCTCGCCAAACTATCGCCCAACCAGTGTTATCACACCATCACTCAATGTTTAATTCCCCGTCCCATTGCTTGGATTTTAACCGACAACGACGATGGCTCACTGAACCTTGCGCCGTTTTCTTACTTTGCCGGCGTCGCCAGTGATCCGCCGTTGTTGATGGTATCTATTGGTAAAAAAGCCGAAGACGAGCTGAAAGATACTCGAAAAAATATTTTAGAACGCAAAAAGTTTGTGGTGCATATTCCGCATCGCCAACAAGCTGGCCAAGTTACAGAAAGTGCTCGTACTCGCCCCTACGGCGAGTCAGAAATTGATGCACAAAATCTGGCGACCACTGAATTTGAAGGTTTTGCATTGCCAAGGCTTGCGGATTGTCGTATTGCTTTTGCCTGCGAGCTGTACAAAGCCGAAGACATTACCGCATCGCAAGCGATGATTTTGGGGAAAATAACCGCGATATACATCGACGATGATTTGGTCAGTGAAGACAACGGCCGCTTAACCATTAATGCCGAAGGCGTCGATCCATTGGCCCGATTGGGCGGTGGTGATTATTCGTTTATGGGCGGCACAACCAGCGTTACCCGGCCCAAATAATTGGCCATCGCTCGTCAAAAATTAGCGATGCCGAAACATTAAACCGCGTTCTTGATAGCTGCGCACACTGAGGCCAAAAGTGCCATCGGTGTGCACCGATTTAATTAAATACTCTCGCCCCAATTTGCCCTGCTCCACCTGCGCCAAATCGACAATAGTCTCTTTAATGGGTTGCTTGTCGCAATCCAATAACATGATTAATTTAGGCAGCTGACGGTACTGTTGGTTGGTCTCAAACACCAACCCCACTTGACCATTGACCAACTCCACCAAACTGCCCGGCGGGTACAAGCCAATGGTGCGCAAAAACTGTTCGGCCAGTTCTGCATCGAAGTGTGTACCGCGCGCACGATAAATAATTTTGAGTGCCTGGGTGGACGACATGGACGGGCTGTAGCAGCGATCTGCCGTCATCGCATCGAAGGCATCAACAATGGCAATAATGCGAGCGTAACGGCTGATTTTAGAATCGGTTAAGCCTCGGGGATAGCCCGTGCCATCCAATTTTTCGTGATGCCCCCATGCCACATCCACAGCCTGCGCAGCACCGCTGCCGGCGGACATCAACAGGTTGCGACCGAGCACGGTGTGCCGGTGCATGATTTTAAGCTCTTCAGGGGTAAGCTTACCGGGTTTGTTGAGCACCTCGGGAGGGATTTTCATCTTGCCTACATCGTGCAGCAGTCCACAGATGCCGATGTCGTGTAAAGCCTCTTCGGGATAACCTAATTGGCGAGCAAAGGCGATGGCCAGAATGCACACATTTAGGCAGTGCTCACTGGTGTACTCGTCCTGGCTGCGGATTTTGGAGAGCCACATGAGCGCATCGGCGTTTTGCAAAACGCTGTGCACACACTCATTAACGGTTTCTTTGGCTTGGCGGGTATTGATAACGGAAGTAAGCCGCGCTTCGTCGAGCAGGGATTTGGTCACCCGGCGAGCTTCGCGATACACACCTAAAACCCGGCGGTTTTCGGTTTGGGCGTTAACCTTGTTAATGGCGATGTGTTGTTTGGCTCGACCTTTTATGCGCTCTCGGGATTGGTAGCTGGCCCATTCCTCAACTTTGGTATCAACCCAAACGTGCTCACAGAACTCGGCCACGGTGTCGATATCGGCCAGAGTCTCGATTAAAAAACCCTGCATTAAAAACGGCGTATCCAACCAGTCGCGATCAAGCTTGCTAATCCACATGCCGATTTTCAATTCCGATACATGGATTTTTTGCGTGCCACGTGCGTGCACGAATTTACCCTGTGTTGGTGTGCTAACACCCATACCTGCGTCTCATTCTGGCCGATAATGACGATCGGCATCCGCTTCAAGAATTAGTGCTCAATCAGCGGACTCGGGCAGTCGAAGCGCAGGGCTTTTTGTTAAAGCTAGGGCCTTTTAAGCGTTTCGGTAATGGCGCGCGCCACATAGGCCAAATTGTGCGAGTTAAGACCACAAATGCTGATACGACTGGAGTCCACCATATAAACACTATAGTCGCGTTTCAGAGCTTCGACCTGAGATTTGCTCAACCCCAAAAACGAAAACATACCGTTTTGGTGGCGGATAAATTCAAAATCACCGGGGCAGCCGGCATCGATCAGAGCATCCACTAATTCAGTGCGCATCTGTTTGATGCGATCGCGCATGGTTGCCAATTCGGCCAACCACTGACTCTTTAGCGACTCGTCCGATAACACCTGCTCCACCAAGGCCGCACCGTGGGCGGGTGGCATAGAGTAGATGGTACGGGCGATATTCATGAGCTGAGCGTTAATGGTATCGACCAAACCACTGTTACTCACCACCGATACACAGCCTACTCGTTCGCGATACAAGCCAAAGTTTTTGGAGAACGAATTGGCCACCAACACTTCGGGCAGGGCGTGAGCCATCAAGCGAATTCCGTAAGCATCGGTGTCGACATCAGTACCAAAGCCCTGATAAGCCATATCGATTAACGGGATAAATCCGCGACTACCGGCCAACTCGGTCAGTGCTTGCCATTGCTCTTGGGAGAGATCCGCACCGCTGGGGTTATGACAGCTTGCGTGCAACAGCACCACATCGCCCGTATTGGCTGTTTTAAGCGCGTCTATCATGCCGTCGAAGTTGAGGCTGTTATTGCTTTGGTCGTAATAAGGGTAGTGTTCAAACGCTAAGCCCGAATTACCCAAAAGCGCGCTGTGATTGGGCCAACTGGGATCACTGATCCATATTTTTGCTTGGGGATTCGAGCGTTTTATTAGTTCAGCGGCCACTCGCAACGAACCGCAACCACCGGTTCCCTGCAACGTTGCCACGCGTTTATCTAACAACGCAGGGTGATTTGCACCAAAGGTCAGCTCGTTAACCCGTGCAACAAAGGCCTCGGTTCCCGCCGGTGGTAAATAGGCTTTGGAGAGTTCTGCTTGAAAATAACGGCGCTCTGCTTCTTTAACCGCACTTAATACCGGAGTTTGTCCATCCTCGTTTTTATAAACCCCAACGCCCAAATCCACTTTTTGGGGATTATTGTCGGCACGACACTGGGCAGTAAGCCCCAATATAGGATCAGCCGGAAGCTGGGGTAATTGATCAAACATACGAAACGAACTCTCCACAATTTAAGTTATAGCTAATTTAGAGCAAATAATTTTTGGCCCTGAGTAACAAAACACTTGTACTCGTTCTATAAAAACTTTGTACAGACTTTACTGATATTTCCACGCCATTTATAAAATGGGTCGCACATGTTAAGCATTTTTTTAATCTGCTTCTATCATTAGAGGGAACGTACTCACTAAACGGAAGACCACGAATGTCGCTGACCATTGATATCGACGATTATGATCGCAAAATTCTGCGTGCACTCCAGGAGAACGCCGACTATTCCATGGCTGAACTGGGCGAAAAAGTTGGCTTATCACACACACCGTGCTGGCGCAGAATTAAAAGATTAGAAGCCGATGGGGTAATTCGCGGTAGAGTCACACTGCTGCAGGCTGAAAAGTTAAACCTGGGCGTAAGTGTGCACGCCTACGTGACTAACAATGCCCATGATCAAGCCTCGTTAACAGCGTTTGAGCAGGCAGTGATGGATATCCAGGAAGTTGTGGAATGTTATTCCACCTGCGGCGATCACGATTATTTGTTGCGAATTATCGTTAATACCGTGACCGAGTATGAGAAATTACTGAAAAACACCTTGGTCAGCTTACCCAACGTGGCTACCATCAACTCAGTATTTGCGCTTAAGCAAGTTAAATACACCACCGAGCTGCCAATATAGCCCCAACAATTGCTGGGGCTTTTTTATTAAAAACTAATCAATCGTCGTTAATGGCAATAATTAAAATTACCCCGCCAAAACAACCGGGTAATTTTACGCTAAGCCGCCCAGACAAATGTACTTCAGCTCTAGATAATCATCGATACCGTATTTTGAACCTTCGCGGCCGCTGCCGGATTCTTTAACGCCGCCAAACGGTGCCATTTCGTTCGAAATAATGCCTTCGTTAACGCCGACAATGCCGTATTCCAGCGCTTCGCTAACGCGGAAAATACGCGCTAAATCTTTGGTGTAAAAATAAGACGCCAAACCAAATTCGGTATCGTTAGCCATGGCAACGGCGTCTTCTTCGGTGTCGAATTTAAACAACGGCGCCACTGGGCCAAAAATTTCTTCGCGGAACACGCGCATGTCATCGGTAACATCGGTTAAAACCGTTGGCTCGTAAAAACAAGCGCCCAAATCGGAGCGCTTGCCGCCGATCAGTGCCTTACCGCCGTTTTGCAACGCGTCGTCGACCATGGCTGCCACATCACTGGCTGCACCTTCGTTTACTAACGGGCCGTGAGTTACACCGTCGTCAACGCCGTTACCTATTTTGAATTCGCTAACGGCCTTAGCGAGCTTCTCAGCGAATTGATCGTAAACGCCCGATTGCACCAAAATTCGGTTGGAACAGACACACGTCTGACCGGAGTTGCGGTATTTAGAAGCCAGTGTGCCGGCTACGGCGGCGTCTAGGTCGGCGTCATTAAAGACGATTAACGGCGCGTTACCGCCCAATTCCATGGAAGTTTTCTTCACAGTCTCAGTGCACTGTGCCATCAAAACTTTGCCCACAGGCGTGGAGCCGGTAAACGTGAGTTTGCGGACAATAGGATTGGAAGTCATTTCGCCGCCAATATCGCGCGAGCTTTTGCCCACGACCACGTTAAACACACCAGCAGGAATACCAGCTTGTTCGGCTAACACGGCCAAGGCAATGGCGGAAAGCGGAGTCTCTTTGGCCGGTTTACACACAAACGTACAACCCGCTGCCAGCGCCGGGCCGGCTTTGCGAGTGATCATGGCGTTGGGGAAATTCCAGGGCGTAATGGCCGCAACCACGCCGACCGGCTGTTTAATCACCAATAAGCGTTTGTCGTTGGCCGGAGCGGGAATAATATCGCCATCAATGCGCTTGGCTTGCTCGGCAAACCATTCGATGTAGTTGGCACCGTAGGCGATTTCGCCGGCGGCCTCGGCCAGGGGTTTGCCCTGCTCGACGGTGAGAATTTTGGCCAGATCCTGCTGGTTTTCCATCATCAGGTTAAACCAAGCGCGCAGAATATTGGCGCGCTCTTTGGCGGGCTTTTTAGCCCAGCTTTTCATGGCCTGCTCGGCGCCTTCGATGGCGGCGCGGGTTTCGGCGCTGCCGCAACTGGCCACCTCGCATATGACCTCACCAGTAGCCGGATTGGTTACCGCAATGGTTGCGCCGTCAGCGGCGTCAATCCACTGGCCATTCACGTAAGACTGACTGCGTAACAGTTCTGGTTTATTGAGGTCAATCATAACAATCTCCTAACTGATCGTTCGTGGCAGCGCGTTTTGCTTTGATGGGATCACCCTAATACACCGGCGGCCGACGACATTCTTAAATGGGGTTTGTGTTCTGGGGCTCCGGGGCTTTGAGTTCCGGGGGACTTAACACTCGCCGGCAACGGTTTTTTTACCTAAAAAGCACCGTGCGGCGTGGCTAAGTCTTTGAATCTTTGGGGTTGGCAAGTTATCACACGGCGTGGGCTTTTTCACCCACTTTACTCTTCACCCACGTTACTCGGTGCGCAATTGACAGTAACACAAGATGTGATCGCGCATCGCCTCGGCGGCACTGGATAGTGCATAACGCCGGCGCACAATTAAGCCAATACTGCGCGATACCAAAGGTTCGATTAACGGCCGGTACACCACACCGGAGTCGGCACCGTATTCCACACACATACGCGGCACTGCGCTGGCGCCCACTCCCAACGCCACCAAACGTTTGATGGTGGCCAGTTGATTGACCTCCACCTGAACATTCAAACTTAAACCATGCTGGGCCAACAAATCGTCCATGTAGGCCCGCACATTGGATGGTGGAGCCAGCGCCACCATCGGCCAATCCTGTAATTGCTGCCAGGTTAAATTTTGATGATGGCTAAGCGGGTGGCCTTTAGGTAAAAGCGCCACCATTTCATCATTGAATAACTCGGTAAATTCCAAATCGTCCACCGACGCCGGTCGAAAACACACCCCCAATTCGGCCCGCCCGGCGCGTGTCATTTCGAGCACGGATTCGTTGAGAACATCGTGCAGAGAGATATTAATGTTGGGGTACTTGCCGCGAAAATCGGCAATGGCCTCGGGCAATCTCGCTTCGGCAAATGAAGGCATAGCGGCAATGCTCAGTCGTCCGCGAGCGAGTGTGAATAAGTCGCTGATATCGCCCAAGGCCTGATCCCAATCGGTGAGCAACCGTTTAGCCATGGGCAACAATCGTTGACCTTCGGGTGTGAGCGAGACCGCGCGCGTGGTACGTGTGAACAGCGGGCCGCCGAGGGCTTCTTCGAGATTTTTAATAGCAATGCTCAACGCCGGCTGCGATAAATGAATGCGCTCGCAGGCTTCGGCAAAGCTGTGGCTCTGTGCCAGCGCCACAAAAGCACTTAATTGCTTGATGGAGACGTTCATGGGCAGAATCCTGGCGTGTGTTTACACCTATCGTTAATTAATTTAATTTATAAATCAATTGTTATATTTTTTCTATTTGATAAATATAAGTAAATCGGCAACACTTCCATGCAACGGGCTTAAGCGCTGCCAGCCGTATCGCACCAAAGCCCTAAACCCCAATCATAAAAAGAGAAAACAACATCCTGGCCCAAGCCATTGGGAAAACGATGTTTTCATTTCCCTTGCGATCAACTTTACTGTCAAAGGAGGCGGTATGTCTGGTTTTGATAAAGTAGTGAGCAGCTACGAAGAAGCCATGGCCGGCCTGACAGACGATATGACCATCATCGCCGGTGGTTTTGGTCTGTGCGGCATTCCCGAGGGCTGTATCAGCCAAATTAAAAAGATGGGCGTGAAAGGCCTAACCATTGTATCCAACAACTGCGGTGTGGATGACTTTGGCTTGGGCGTGCTTTTAAAAGACAAACAAATCAAAAAGATGGTGTCTTCCTACGTGGGAGAAAACGCCGAGTTCGAAAAGCAATTGCTCGCCGGCGAGCTGGAAGTAGAACTCACACCCCAGGGCACTCTGGCCGAGAAAATGCGCGCCGGCGGTGCCGGTATTCCCGCTTTTTATACGGCGACTGGCTACGGCACGCCTGTGGGTGAGCACAAGGAATCGCGCGAATTTAACGGCCGCCACTATATTTTGGAAGAATCCATTGTCGGCGACTTTGCCATCGTTAAAGGCTGGAAAGCCGATCGCTACGGCAACGTTATTTACCGCAACACCGCCCAAAACTTCAATCCCATGGCCGCCACCGCAGGCAAAATTACGGTGGTGGAAGTCGAAGAAATCGTCGAGCCCGGCGAGTTGGATCCCAACCACATCCATACGCCCGGCATTTATGTCAACCGCTTAATCAAAGGCACCTTTGAGAAGCGCATCGAACAACGCACCGTTCGCGCGAGCTAGGAGGCAGACATGGCTTTAACACGAGAACAAATGGCCGCACGCGTAGCGCGCGAAATTGAAGACGGTTTTTACGTAAACCTCGGTATTGGCATTCCCACCTTGGTGGCCAACTACATTCCCGACGGCATGGCGGTTATGTTGCAATCGGAAAACGGTTTGTTGGGCATGGGCCCCTTCCCCACGGAAGAACAAATCGATCCGGATATGATCAACGCCGGCAAGCAAACCGTTACCGCTGCCACAGGTGCATCGATATTTTCATCGGCGGAGTCGTTCGCCATGATTCGCGGCGGGCACGTCGACCTTACCGTGCTGGGCGCGTTTGAAATTGATGTACACGGCAACATTGCCTCCTGGATGATTCCCGGCAAATTAATTAAAGGCATGGGCGGCGCGATGGATTTGGTGGCCGGAGCGGAAAACATCATCGTTACCATGACCCACGCCAGCAAGCATGGCGAATCCAAGTTGCTTAAGCACTGCGCATTACCGCTAACCGGTGCCGGCTGTATTCGCAAAGTCTTAACCGATTTGGCCTATTTGGAAATCGCCGAAGAAAAATTTTGGCTTAAAGAGCGGGCACCGGGTGTTAGCGTGGATGAAATCGTCGAAAAAACCGAAGGTGAGATTGTGGTTCCCGACGTGGTACCGGAAATCGAGTTCTAACCACCCCACCTTGCCCAATCAGCACCAGCGATCTGTTATTGGCTGGTCTCAAAAAACGATCGGTTTGCCCGGTCGTTTTTTTTGCGCCTAATACCACGCACCGGAAAAAAACCTTTCCAAGCGACAAAGCACCAAGAAAACGCACAGGTCAACTCAACGTCTCTAATCTTTCCCCCTTCCCCCCTTCATTTGCGCACCATTGTGCACCAAATTAAAGAATTGAGAGCTAAGAACATCGCGCCAATCGCTTTAAACCGTTAAAGATTCATTTTATTTACATGTTTTTGCCGAGCTTGGCATATGGCTTGCTGTTTCACAGAGCAAAGGCTCTATTAGAAAACTAACGCCATGGCACAAACTTCAAACGTGATTCCATTACCGGTTACAGCCGATGCCAACGCCGAGCAAGCGTTGGCGCTCGCAAACGGTCGACGCATTATTATTATCGGTGCTGGCCCCGTGGGTATGCGCTTCGCGCAAGACTTTTTGCAAAAAGAACCCAACACCCAAGTAACGGTATTCAGTAACGAGCCCACTGCGCCTTACAACCGAGTTCAGTTATCGGCGGTGCTGGCCGGCGAAGTGGGTGTTGATAACATACTCACACCTCTGCCCGACGTGGCGAAGCACCCAAATTTTAGCCATCGCATTTGCACCATTAAATCCATCGATGCCGACGCACGCTCGGTAACTGACTTTGAAGGCAATGCCTATTTTTACGATGAGCTGGTCATTGCCACCGGCTCACGTCCCCACGTGCCTAATATTCCCGGCACGGATCAAACCGGCGTTTACACATTTCGCAATTTAAAAGATACCGAAGGCCTCTACTCACGCGTTTCTCGCAGTCGCCACACCGTCGTGGTAGGCGGTGGTTTGTTGGGACTGGAAGCCGCCAAGGCCCTGTTGCGTTCCAACACCAAAGTTACCCTCATTCAGCAAGGCCCGCGCTTGATGAATCGCCAGCTCGACGACGCAGCCGCCGGCTTACTGCAAGCCAAAATTGAAGGCTTAGGCGTTGAAGTAATCACCGATTCCGGCGTGCGCACCATTCATGGTGACGGGCGTGTCAGTGGCGTAACCCTGCGCGATGGCCAACAGCTCGAATGCGATACCGTGCTGCTGTGCGCCGGCATTAAAACCAACGACCGCATTGCCCGCCAAGCAGGCATTCGTGTAGCGCGCGGCATTGTGGTCGACGATCAGTTAAAAACCTCGCGCGATCACATATACGCCGTGGGCGAATGCTGCGAACACCGAGGCCTGACCTACGGTTTGGTAGCTCCGGGATTTGAACAGGCCGCCGTACTTGCCGATGTGCTCACCGGCGGCTCGGCGCAATATCTGGGCTCGCTATCGGTAAGCCGCCTAAAAGTCGTGGGCGAATCCGTGTGCAGCATGGGTGAGGTAGTCGAACTTGGCGACAGCCCACACATCAAGGAAATCGTTTATCGCAATAAAGATATTTACCGCAAATTAGTCTTACGCCGCGGCCGGATTATCGGCGCGGTGGGTATTGGCGACTGGAGCGAGGCGCAGCGCATTCAAGAAGCCTTTCGCAGTGGTCGAACCCTTTTACCCTGGCAGCAATGGCGCTTTGCCCAAAGTGGCGACGTATGGGGCGGCGGTTACGGCGATGATCCCAATGCCTGGCCCAAATCGGCGGTGGTTTGCCAATGCAATACCGTAAGCCAAGGCCAGCTAGTGGAAGCCATCGATGCCGGCAATAAAACCCTACCCCAACTGCAAGCTTGCACGGGTGCAGGTACCGTGTGCGGCTCCTGCAAGCCGTTATTAAACGAGTTGCTGGGTTATTCCGGCCCGGCCCCAAAAGAGAAAGCCGCGACCATCACGCAAATAATCAGCTTACTGGCCATTGTGGTAACCGCGTTTGTTTTCTTTATGCCACAAAGCCAAGTGGCCGACAGTTACCTCGAACAGGGTTTATTCGAAAGCATTTGGAACGACAAATATTGGAAGCAGGTTACTGGCTTTAGCTTACTGGGGCTGTCAGTACTCGCACTCTCGCTTTCGATTAGAAAACGCATCGTCAGTGCCCGACTGGGCGACTTCGCCTACTGGCGGGTTTTACACATCGCCCTGGGATTAGCCTGCGCGGGAATTTTAATTCTGCACACGGGTTTTCATTTGGGCTCCAATTTAAATCGTTGGTTGATACTGGATTTTCTCGGGATTTTAACCTTGGGCGCTTTAGCCGGCGTGGTGGTCTCGCTGAGTCATAAATTCAAACCCGCCGCCGCAAAAAAAATTCGTAAAACCTGGACCTGGCTGCACATTTTAGTGGCCTGGCCGCTGCCGGTGTTGTTGGCATTCCACATCATCAGTGTTTATTACTTTTAATGGAATAAGTGACGTTACTCGTGAAGTCTTGGATTTGGATATTGTGGATTATTGTGTGCGTAGCCATCGCTGGTTTTTTTGTACGCTCGCTGTTTTTTAAAGAAGACAAAAGCGAATTTTTAATTGGCGAAGCCACACACGGCCACTATCAAATAGAATTGGCCTGTTCCAGTTGTCATTTAGAACCGTTTGGCGGCAAGGAGATATTGCAAAATGCCTGTGAAAATTGCCACGCCCAAGAATTAGAAATCGCCCAAGACTCGCATCCCAAAAAGAAATTTACCGATCCACGCAACGCCAATCGCCTCGCCGGACTCGATGCCCGTTATTGTGTGAGTTGTCATACCGAGCACCAGGAAGAACAAACCCACGCAATGGGCTTAACTTTGCCCGAAGATTACTGTTACCACTGCCACTCCGATGTGGCCGAAGAACGCGAAAGCCACCAAGATTTAGCGTTTAACAGTTGCGCCAGCGCCGGTTGCCACAACTACCACGATAATCGCGCACTGTACGAAAACTTTCTCGTTAAAAACGCCAATCAAGATTGGTTGTCGGCCATCGCCGCCATGCCACCATTAAATGGCGCGAGCGCCTCTGCTCATGCCCATGTAAAACCGGTGAACACATCAAGCCAAATTCAATCGCAAGTCGCCAAGCACTCGGACATTCAACAAAGCTTTTTGCACACACGCCATGGCGAAGCCAATGTGGAATGCGCACATTGCCACAGCTCAGAAACACAAACCTGGTTGCAATCGCCAGGAGTGGCCCAGTGCCAAAGCTGTCATCAACACGAAGCGGAAGGCTTTTTAGCCAGTAAACACGGAATGCGCTTGGCAACCAGCACGCTTGATGCCATGACACCCGCGCAATCGAAGGGGCAATTTCACACGGACGCCGGCGACAAACACCAAAATTGCTCGGCTTGCCACAGTGCCCATGAATTCGATACCCAAACCGCTGCGGTGGAATCCTGTTTGGGCTGCCACGCCGACGACCATTCGCAGGCTTATTTATCCAGTCCGCACGGGCAACAGTGGGCCGACAAAACGCTTTTGGACAATCGCCAAAAAGTAACTTGTGCGACCTGTCACTTGCCGCGCCTGGAAACCGATCAAACCGATGAAAATGGCCAAGCCATTGTGCGGGTTCAGCACAATCAAAACGACACCCTGCGACCTAACGAAAAAATGATTCGCCCCGTGTGCATGCAGTGCCACAGTTTGGAGTTTTCCATCGATGCGCTGGCGGATCCGCAATTAATTAATAATAACTTTAACGGACAACCGTCCGAACACATACCGTCGATAGATTGGGCCTTAAAAAGAGTAAGCGAATAACTTTTTTATTTACCTTAGGAGATGAACCATGAAAAAACTATTTACTGCCACCGCACTGTTAGCTTCCGCTGTAACCCTTGTGGGTTGTGGTAGCAGCGAACCTAAAGGTATCGATCCTAAAATCTATACCGACTCACTGTTTGCGGTAATGAACGCCGACCGCGCCAACTACACCAAACTGGTTGTAGCACGCTTAGGCCCAAAAGGCGCTAATGTTGTTAAACCCGACGAGCACTGGGAAGACTTCGACAACGGCACCCTACTGCCTGCGCAAATGTTCCGCGCCGGTGCTGAAGCCGTAGCAGAAGTTACCGATGACTTCACCTATTCACTGCAGTCATTGTGGCCGGTGAACAAGCAAAACGCACCTGCCACCGAAGTTGAAAAAGAAGGGCTTGAATTTATTTCCGCCAATCCGGGTCAGCGTTTTTACGGCGAAGAAAAACTGGGTGATACCACCTACTTTACTGCCGTGTACCCAGACGTTGCCGTCTCTGCTGCCTGTGTGGATTGCCACAACGAACACAAAGACTCACCCAAAACCGATTTTAAAATTGGCGATGTAATGGGTGGCGTGGTTATTCGTGTGCCCTTATAAAACGCTGCAAGTATTCCAATTCAGTGACGGTCGCTCTGGCGACCTAACTGAATAATCTATAAACCAATGTGAACAATCAAAAATAACACTTTGATTTTCCACAAAAGGGGCTTGGCATGACTAGACTATGGTGTATCAAACCAAAACGATTGCTATTGATAATCTCTGCACCCTTGCTGCTGCTCATGATGGGGTGCGAAAAAGAACCCAGCCTGGGCGAAGTTACCTACCAGGGAACTTGTATTAAATGTCACGCTAACGGATTAAACGGTGCGCCAATTTTTGGCAACAAAAAAATGTGGTCCAAGCGCACACCCCAGGGAATTCCCACATTAATTGAGCACGCTACCAACGGTTATGGATTAATGCCCGCCAAAGGCGGCAATACGGAATTAACCGACGAAGAAATTAGCGCAGCCGTTAATTACATGGTAAGCCAAGTTAACAACTAAATGCCCTTGGGCATGCCTTTACTAATCAGGAGAAAATCATGTTTGATTTATTCAAAAAAAAGAAAGAACCCGAAAAATCCGTGTACGAAAAATTAGGCGGCGCCGACGCGATTGACGCAGCCGTGGATATTTTCTACCGCAAAGTGTTAGCTGACGATCGTATCAACCAATTTTTTGATACGGTAGACATGGAGTCACAACACAAAAAACAAAAAGCCTTTATGACTATGGCTTTTGGCGGCCCAAATAACTACACTGGAAAGGACATGCGTGAGGCACATAAACACATGAACCTCACCGAAGAGCACTTTAATGCGGTTGCCGAATGTCTGGTAGGCACGTTAAAAGATTTAAACGTACCGCAAGAAGACATCGATTCTGTGGTAACCATTGCCGTAAGCGTTAAAGACGACGTATTAAACCGTTAATTATTGTTGGAGTTTGGGGTGGCATTTCGCAAGTGGTTTTTAAAGTTTTTGGGCCTATCCAACAAGGACGTTAACCCTGCCTCCCCAACGCTCACCTACGACGGACACGTTATTACGCCCGAACCCAACGAAACGGTTCTGGAAGCCCTATTACGCAATGGCTACGCCATTCCCAACAGTTGCCGAGCCGGCGCATGCCAGTCGTGCATGATGGTGGCCGATTCGAGCACTCGAGCCAACCTTCCCGAGGCTTCTCAAGCACCACTCACTGCCGCCGAAAAACAGCAGGGGCTATTTCTGGCCTGCTCTGCGCGACTGCAATCGCCATTGGTGGCCAGCATGCCTCAGGCACAATTGCACCCAGAAACCGAAGCCAAAATAGTCAACATCGATTACGTAAATGATCGCGTTGTGCGCCTGCAATTATCCGCCGATTTTTCCTACCACGCTGGGCAATTTGTTAATTTGGTTTTTCCTTCAGCCAGCAACACCTCGGAGCGACGCAGCTATTCGCTGGCCAGCGTTCCCGGTATCGACACACACTGCGAGCTGCACGTTAAACTGCTTAACGGTGGCGAATGCAGCGATTGGTTGCAAAATCGAGCTGAAGTTGGCCAAGCGATTACTCTGGAAGGGCCACACGGCCACTGCTATTACACGGATGATTGCGAAAAATTCCCTCACCTGGTGCTGGCTGGTATTGGAACGGGTTTGGCTCCGCTGTGGGGAATCGTGCGCGATGCACTTAAACACAAGTACGCAGGCAGTATCGATTTACTGATCGCTGCTCGTCATGTTAAAGATTTGTATTTAGTTGACGAACTCACCAACCTCGCCGAGCAAACACCTGAGCTTCGCTTGCGTATTTTGGTTCAAGAACAAGCAATAGAAAAACACCCAAAAGTAGAACAAGCAGATATTTACCAACAAGCACAGAGTTTGGATATCGATTACAGCCGTGCAGCGGTGTTTTTGTGCGGAGCCGAGAGTTTTGTGCAAAAAATGAAGAAAACACTCTTCGTAAAAGGCACACCCATGCGCGCTATTGTCGCCGATGCGTTTGTGAAATCGTAAGTGGTAAATCGCCCAGCTTAAAAATCGCCCAAAAAGATACGGGTTAAAGTCTAAACACGTATTCTGTTAAACGGCGCATTTGTTCGTTGTAATGTTCGTACAATCCATTAATGGCTACGCTAGCCTCGCGGAAAAACTCCATGGCCGAGATCGCTGGTCTGGGAGTTAAAATGCTGTCTTCAATGATCAGGCAAAATGTTTCTAACTCTTTTTGCGTATCTTTTGGATTAGGCAAATACGCCATTAACAAGTCAGACGCCATTTCGATTTCTAAAATTAAGTTTCTGAGTCGAGCTTTAGTTTCTACCGTACTAAAACCATCCACCGCGATACCTATGCCTAAAGCTCTTGCCTGCCCCATTAATTCGGCAACGGTTAACAATTCACGCCACAAATAAGCCACACTGGTTTGCCCTTGCTTCTTTTGTAGATGGCTCAATCCGTAATAATCCGCGGTGGTTACAATGGCATCGAGGACAGAGCGGATTAATACACAGTGATTATTAAAATTAACTTCCACATCTTTGGAAGAAAACTCCGAACTCAACCGGGCCCACTCTTCAGTAATAATCTGCCATTGATTACTGTCTTTAAGCCATATCGAGGTGGATTCGATGTGATGAATTTGACCGATTATTTTTTTTCGAATGGTAATTACTGAGCGCTGCAATTGTGCTTCGCCGTGTAAAAAGCCGTTCGTCATACCGCGGTGCTGCTGCATATACGCCAACAATATTTGCAGTTCTCTGAGTGCCGACAAGCCAACGCGATGGGATTGTTTTTGCTTACGCCGCAAATAAAATTGCACAGTTACAACAATTGCTGAGGCTAGCCCCAGCAACACAATGCCGTACAACGCTAATTGTTCGTCTGGCATGTTGTAACTTCCTAATAAAAAACTACAAGTTGGTAATCCACAGGCTTTGGTATGGCTCCAAAGTAACCACAGACTCCAGCGAGTCAAACCGGTGACCACTGATAAGGTCTTTCCAGCAATCCGTTCCGATTAAATTAATATCCGAAAGCGATAACTCGCAATGCTCATCCGAAATATTAAATATACAAAAAATGCTCTGACGACGATTAATACTCTGACGCCAGAAACCAAACAATTTCTCGCCCAAGTGCAAGGTAAACTGGGTAGCATTGGGATGAAAAGCCGGTTGTTTACAGCGAATACGGATGAGTTGCTTCATGGACTCAAACACCTGGCGATGGTGTGAAAGTTCCTCTTCCAGTTGTTCCAATAATTGTTGGTAATTCCATTGATGACGATTAATAGAGCGATTTTGATTGGTGTGTTTTACTCGCTCGTAGTCGTTGCCAGTGGCCAACAGGCTGTGAATGTAAATACCGGGAATACCTTCTAGCGATAACATAATGGCATGGGCGCATAAAAATCGCTCCTTGCCCCATTTATCCGGCCCCTTGGTCGTACCTTGAAGTGCATCGAATAAGGCAATATTGATTTCGTAAGCTTTATTCATTCCGCCCTGTGCCGCGCGCCAAGAAATACGACCGCCAAACATTTGCATAGTATTAATTAGCGAATCGATTTCTTCGTCTTTTAATAAACCTTCCGCAGGGCGTAAGCCAATACCATCGTGAGACGCGATAAAATTAAAGTAGGCCGTGCCATTTTGCGCCGGCGGCATACTCATCATCCACTGTTTTAAATATTTACAATTACCGGTAATAAGAGTATTAACTAACAGAGGCGGAAGAGAAAAATTATAAATACAGTGAGCTTCGTTGGCGTTACCAAAATAAGTCAGGTTTTCTCGATTGGGAATGTTAGTTTCTGTAATAATCATGGCGTGTTCACACGAATGTTCGATGAGCGTGCGAATCAAGCGAATCATTTCGTGGGTTTCGTCTAAATTGATACAGGATGTGCCGAGTTTTTTCCATAAAAAGGCCACTGCATCCAATCGAAAAATACGCACACCGCGATCGAGGTATAAGCGAATAATGCGAATAAATTCCAACAATACTTGCGGATTTCTAAAATCCAAATCTACCTGATCGTGACTGAAAGTGCACCATACGTGCTGGCTGCCATTTAATGTTTGAGTTTCTCGCAAGAGTGGACTGGTACGGGGGCGAACAATACCGCTGAGATCGGTATCGGGCGACTCGGTAACAAAATAATCCGCTCCGGGCGATTTACCCTGCTTAAAATTTTCAAACCAACGGCTGCGACTGGAACAATGGTTAATGACCAAATCGGCCATCAGCCGATAATCCCGGGCAATGGCCGATACATCATCCCAATCGCCGAGGCTCTCGTTAACCGCCGAGAAATCAATGACCGCAAAACCATCGTCGGAGGAGTAAGGAAAAAACGGCAAGATGTGAACACTGCTAATAGCATCCTGACAACAGTGATTTAGAAATTCTAATAAGGTATGAAGCGGCTTTTCACCTTCGGCCTGAATAGAGTCGCCGTAGGTAATCATCACAATTTCAGATTCATCCCAATGATTGGCGTGAGCAGTAGGCTCACAAACTGAATGATCCAACCCCATAATGCCAATCAATGAATCGGCGATGTCTTCCAGTGAAATGGATAGTTCCACTTCGGCGTAAATAAGCTGAAGGTGATGTAATATTTTGGGCCGTAGGTGTTCCAACAATTCCGTCATGTCCGAGCGTAACTCCACTGAAGCGTTAACCAGAGTTTTTAATAGTTATCTTTGTATCATAATTTGCGAGATTCCCCGAGTCTCCTTCAATACAAACTCAAAACAAACAACACCAAGCCTGTGTGCATAGGTAAAAATTGCCCTAAAGTTGAACACTAAAACCTAAAATACGGATGGCTAAACAAGATACCGCTAGAAGAAGAGATCAAGAATTGCGCCAAAACTCTTACTACCCGCGTGAGTTTTGGCGCTTGCTGAATTGGGTTTTGATTGAATGACCGTTTTATTAGGCCGATGCAAATTCTTGGTGGTCACCTTCTACGGCATTTTGCAACCGTTCGAACACATCCGGCATCGCACTGACGACACGGTTCCAACTGGGAATAAACGGAGTAATTTTAGGGCTTTCCAAGAAAATTTTACCCGCTTCCATGATATTTTCGGCAAACATTTCCACCGAACGCTCTTCCTCATGCAAATCATGACTCAAACCATTCATCAGTGCATCGTTGTGGTAGGTTTCCACAAAATCGAGCGCAATTCGAAAATAGGTGGCTTTAATACTGCGAAAAGTTTCGTGGTTAAACACTTCGCCTTGGGTAGCCAGTTTACGAAACAGGGCTTTGGCAATATCGATGGACATACGCGATAAACCGGCATTTTTGTCGGCCAGCGACAGATCCTGATGCTTGTGATCGTAATTTTGGGCAATATCGGCTTGGCACAATCGATTGTGCGCGTAGTTGCGGTGCATTTCCGATAGCACACCAATCTCCAAGCCCCAATCGCTGGGAATGCGCAGGTCGGTGAGTACGTCGCGACGGAAGGAAAATTCACCGGCCAGCGAATAGCGGAAGCTGTCCATATATTCCAGATATTCGCGATCACCCAGCACTTTTTTCAGTGCGCGTAACAAGGGTGTAACCAATAATCGACACACGCGACCGTTAATTTTGCCATCGGCCACACGTGCGTAAAAACCTTTACAAAACTCGTAGTTAAAAAATGGGTTGGCCACGGGATAAATTAATCGGGCCAATAATTCGCGAGAGTAGGTAACAATATCACAATCGTGCAATGCCACCGACTCGGCTTTAGTGGCCGCCAAAATATAGCCCATACAGTACCACACATTGCAGCCTTTACCTTTTTCCTTGGGTGCCAGGCCCATGCTGCGTAATTCTGCATCCAGTGCCTGTAAACGTGGACCATCGTTCCAGAGTATGCGGTGGTATTGCGGTAATTCCTGGAAAAAGTTTAACGCTTTTTTATACTGATCGACATTCGCCCGATCTAAACCGATAACAATTTCCCCAAGATAGGGAACCTGCTTTAATTCGGCTAAAATATTGGGCATGGCCGGGCCTTCCAGCTCCGAATACAAGCAGGGCAACACCAATGCCATGGGCCTTTTTTTACTGAATTGGCTCAATTCCGCTTCCATTTCGGAAAGTGGTCGTGGAGACAAATTGTGGAGTGTTGTGATGACCCCGTTTTGGTGGAAATCAGCCATTAACTGTCCTCTTTCATACTACAAATCGCCCTCAATGAGCTTAATCACTTGCGTGACACCTTCTACCCAACCTTCAGGCCCAGCGGCCTGAGTTACTAGCAATGGGTGCGCGTTTGGTTCAGACCTCTCTACCAGAGGTGGTTCGTGTACGGGCGAGCGCACAATTATGGGATAGTCTACCCGAGCCAACATGGCAACATCGTTACCGCTATCCCCCAAGCCCAAACTTACCAGCTTTGCGTTAAATTGCCGTTGATAGGCGTCAATTAGCCAAACAACGGCCTTGCCTTTATCCACGTCGCCAGAAATATGCACAAATCGCCCACCCACCAATGTTTTGCCACCGGCATCCGCCACGGCTTGGCAGAAATCGTTAAGCGCCTCGCCACTGCCCTGCCAGTGCACAGGCTCACCAAATTGTCGATCGGCGGACAACTTAGCCTGTTGTGGCGTTAAGCCGGTTAACTGTGCAATGCCTGCCACACCCAACTCGGTAAACGATGTGTATTGCGATTGCATTGACTCGGGTAAAGTTGCCAATAATTGCCGCCAATGCGCACGTTCGCTCACAAAATACTTTAGCCAAAAATCGCCGACTTCTAACCAATCGGGCTCTGGGTGAGTAAATTGTGCTTTAGGCAAGTATATTGCCGCACCGTTTTCGACGATAAACGCGTGTTGGTTGTTAATGCTGGCTCGTAGCGGTATTAATTCGGCAAAGGTTTTACTGGTGGTGGGGATAACGGGAATGGATTGTTGGTTTAAGCTCGCCAACAGAGAATCCGCAGCCGCATGGCTGTAGGTATGGTGGTCCAGCAAGGTACCATCCATATCGGTAAAGATAATCAGTTTTTTTGCGTTGTTCACTGGGCCTACCTTCGTTCCAATTGTTACGGCTCTGTAATTTATGCAAGTCAACAGCCGTTTCAAGCAATAACAAGTATTTTACCTGCCGGGTAGTTCCAATAAAACAATGTTTTTATTTAATCAGCTCTTTGATGATTTTGACGCTTTTACAAACGATCGGTCATGCCGACTATGCCACGCTCGCTGTCCAATTCGTATACAACTTGTGCCATATTGGGTAAGCATTCCAGTGTATATTCCGTTACCCTTTGGTAATATTGAATAAAACGGCGAATTTGCTGAGGGCTCATCACTCGATAATCATTGCGCCCACTTTTAACACTATCGGCTAATGATTGTTTTAGTTTTTCTTCCTGTTCTAACCGCCACTGATACACACAATCGAACGATGGTGCTTTGAGCATCAGCCAAATATCAACGGCTTGAAAAAAGTCTGCGTAAATTGTTTCGAGTTGGTGATTAACGTATTTACGCCAATGACCGCTACGATCTTCAAATTCTTCCAATTCATTGACAGGTTGTATTAAATCTTTTTCTGGTTGAGGTAATGCCCCCATGCACCACCCTTCAATAATAATAAAGTCGACCGGGGGCGTTATCGAAGGCCAACTCTCCTCACCGGCTCGCTCATCGAAAGCCTTGTTAAATTGCGGAATTTTAACGGCACCAACACCATCAATGAGCGACGATAACGTCGATTGGGCTAAATCAAGATCGTGAGTACCAGGTACACCGCGAGTAAGCAACAAAGGATGCACCGATTTTGCTAGCGCTTGTCGTTGCGCCAGGGTTAGGTAAAAATCGTCGATGGACATAGCCACCGCCGATTTACCGTAAAGGGTTTTTAATAAATCCACAGCCAATGCCGCTAAGGTACTTTTACCCGACCCCTGACAACCATTAATGCCTATTACAACGGTTTTGTTGCGATAATCACCAATTCTGAATAATTTATCCAAAATGGGTAAAAACCAGCGTGTTGCCGTATCAGCGTAGGATTGCGGCAAGCGGTGCGCGGCCAAAAAACCACCCAATAAATTATCCATACTATCGTATACGGCTGTTTGCAATTTATCGTCCTCTCTTTTATGGCATATTGGCCGAGAATCTTATTTAGGAAACACTAACCTGTTTAACCCTAACTTGATCACACTACGGTAATTGGAACAACAATAGGTTGTTTGTCTGCTCATGGCCTGTTTATCCGCTCAATTGTAACGCACAAATTACGTGACAATATTGTCATTCCCCGCAGGTTTATCGCACTAATTACTCATCTACCTACTTATTCAACTATCCACTTATTCAACTACGTACGTGTATTCAACCACTTTATAGGAACCTCTGATTTACTCGGAGGTTCCTCCTGCACAGGGACGTGCAGGCAAAATCGATATGCGTAAGCTATTGATTTTGCGAGGTAATTGAAAATGACATTTTCAATTACTGTACGGCGATTAACTCATGGATGAGTTAATCAGAGTTTCCAATAGTTTTGCACGAACGATCTTGTGCTACACAGCTCAATACACTGCCGGTACTAGACCACGATTATTGTGCAGGAGCGCGAGATTCCTCCGTAACCAATTAACGCCTAAAATAACGATTGGCTACCTACATGCGTTTGCTCAGTCAATTGCACTTTTTAGTGCTGTTTTCAACTATAGAGCTGCTTCCAACTATAGTTCTGTTTCCAACAACAGTGCAGTTTCCATGCCTATCAAATTATTCGCCCGCGATGTTTATTGCTTTATTCTCTGCGTCTAGCAAAAGTGGTGATATTTTATCCAAATTGACTTAAAGACGTTTAAAAAGTGCTATTAAAAAGTGCGAATAGTCCATAAGTTTTCTCAGGCAGCTTAATAGCCAATTACTAAAGGAACCTCTAATTAACTCAGAGCTTCTTAAAGTATAGACCAGTTAAATCTTGCTTTAAGTTAATCGGAGTAAATGTTTTGATAGGATCAAGTTGTGGGATTAGTTGGCTTTTTTAAAAAGAAAGGAAATAAAAAAAGAAAATCAAGTAAATCGATAGGTAAAACACCAACGGTTATCACAGTTGATGAACGCAAATTGTCGATCAACACAAGAAATGAATGACCTATTTACAACTCGACTGGGTAAAGCCTGCGGAGCTTTTTAAGCAACTTGCAGAGCGCTCAATTAATAAACGAAACTCAAAAAAGAAAATAAAAGAAAAAATGGGGCCAGTGCACAGCCCCTTAAGAGCAAGCTTCATGAGAGAATACCCAATAAGAAAAATCTTAATGGGTAGCAATACTAGAGCATTGATCATGCCAGTATAAATAAAAAATTTTATATCGCACTACTTCAACGCTATTGTGGCGATTTTTTTCATTAAACAGTCAATCGCACAGCAATTACTCAATACAACCTTAACAAGTTTGCATCAAACTGATTCAAAAGGAGAAAAAACGCTTAAAATTAGACTCACAACTGTGCACATTGTTTAAACTTATATTCAAACTGCGCCTTGGTTAAACTTTCGACTAAATCGTAATCAATACATCGCCGCTACAAATCAGTGCAAATTTCGCTCTCCCCGCCCCAAAAATTACATCTTTTAAAACTTCAGTATTTTTGATCTTATAGGTACGAAATCATTATTCGGAATGGCCATGCAACCCCAGCTTCTCCTCGCGTTAGATGACAAGCCAAATTTTGGCTTGGCTGTTACTGCTGCTTTGCAGCATGTGCTAGCCAGTTTTGTGGGCATTATTACGCCGACACTGGTTATTGGCAGTGTGCTTGGCTTGGGTGCAGAAGTCCCCTATCTCATTAGTATGGCGTTAATGGTTTCGGGATTGGCCACGTTTATTCAGGTAAAACGGTTTGGTCCGCTGGGAGCCGGTGTCATTGCCGTTCAAGGAACCAGTTTCGCCTTTTTAGGTGCTCTAATTACCGCAGGAACGTTGGTGCGCAGCAAAGGCGGTAGTAATGCCGATGTAATGGCGATGCTCATCGGTATCTGTTTTTTAGGCGCGTTTATCGAAATACTCGTCAGCCAGTGGGTACATCGATTAAGCGCCATTCTCACCCCAGTCGTTACAGGGGTGGTGATTATTACCATTGGCATTTCGTTAATTAAAGTGGGGATGACAGATCTCGCGGGCGGTTACGGAGCAGACGATTTTGGCAACTTACCAAATTTGGCGATAGGATTTTTCGTACTATTTTTAATTATCGTCCTCAATACTTCGCGTAACCCGTGGGTGCGCTTATCGGCTATTTTAGTGGGTATGCTGGTGGGGACCCTGGCTGGCTATGGGTTGGGGCTTTTCTCATTACCATCGATACCGGAATCGCCGTTATTCGCCCTTCCTCAACCGTTTAAATACGGCTTTAGTTTCGACTGGCAAGTTTTTTTACCGGTTGCATTAATTTATTTTCTCACCGCAATTGAAACCTCAGGGGACCTCACTGCGGTTAGCCACTTTTGCGGATTATCCATTCAGGGCAAGACGTATTTAAATCGTATAAAACGCGGCATTTTAGCCGATGGCGTTAACTCGGCCGTTGCCGCGGTGTTTAATACGTTTCCCAATACAACTTTTGGCCAAAACAATGCTGTCATTCAAATAACCGGCGTGGCCAGTCGTCATGTTGGTTTTTACATTGCGGGTATTTTATTTTTATTGGGTTTATTTCCTGCCATTGGCGCGATATTGCAGTTAATTCCTAAGCCCGTTTTGGGCGGAGCAACCCTGGTTATGTTTGGTACCGTGGCCGTGGCCGGTGCAACCATTTTAACCCGAGAACCTATGGATCGCCGTAAAACATTAGTTGTTGCCACATCTTTAGGCTTGGGACTCGGCACAATGATGGTACCCGACTTATTGGCTCAAACACCGCAATGGCTGCGGATGGTGTTGTCTTCGCCTGTGGCGGTTGCTGGCATGACTGCCATAACCTTGTCCATCGTTTTACCTAAGAATACGCAGCCCGTAGATGAACAGACCGAGGCAACAAACGTAATCGACTAAAATGAATTATTTAATTGAAACCAGCCAATGGCTGAAAGATCCGTTAGCTATTTTTACCGGAAACCCTCTAGACGCACGAGGTGGTGTGGTCATTAAAGGTACGGAAATTATTGAAGTAGTAGCGGCAGGAGCAAAACCCACAAGCGATATTGATTCTATTATTGATGTTCGTAACCATGTTATTACGCCGGGGCTGATTAATTGCCATCATCATTTTTATCAAACTCTGACTCGCTGCCTACCGCAAGCCATCAATAAACCCCTATTCCCTTGGCTAAAAACACTCTATCGAGTATGGCAAAATATCACTCCAGAAATGCTGGCCGCAGCCAGCCAGCTCGCTGCGCTGGAATTAATGCTATCCGGAGCCACCACACTGGGTGATCATCATTATGTATTTTCTAGCCAACTTAAAAATGCCATTGACGTACAAGCTGCAGCATTAAAATCGCTAGGAGCACGACTGCAACTCACTCGCGGCTCCATGAGTTTGGGGGAAAGCCAAGGCGGTTTACCGCCCGATGCCGTTGTGCAAAATGAGCAAGAAATACTGGACGACTGCCAACGTGTTATTGCCGAGTACCATCAAAGTGGAGCGGACGCCATGTGTCAGATTGCACTTGCACCCTGTTCTCCGTTTTCGGTATCTCAACAATTAATGATCGAAACCGCTCGATTAGCCCATTCTCACAATGTTTTATTGCACACCCATTTGGCCGAAACCTTAGACGAAAATAACTTTTGTCTCGACCATTACCAATCCCGCCCGCTGGATTATTTACAAGAATGTAATTGGCTGCATGAACGAACCTGGCTCGCCCACGGTATTCACTTTACAGAAGAAGAGATTGGCCGATTGGGCGCGGCCAAAATGGGCATTGCTCACTGCCCCAGCTCCAACATGTTACTGGCTTCCGGTATTTGCCCAACACTCGAATTAGAAGCGGCTGGCTGTCGACTGGGGTTAGCCGTCGATGGATCTGCCTCGAATGATTGTTCCAATATGATTCAGGAAGTTCGGCAATCACTGCTGCAACAACGCCTGCGCTATGGTGCAGAACAAATTACCGCAGAAAAAGTTTTGGGGTGGGCCACTGTGGGCGGTGCCGCACTTTATCATCGACAGGATATCGGTGAAATAGCGCCCGGCAAGCAAGCGGATCTTGCGTTATTCAAACTGGATGAACCGCGTTTTTCGGGTATTGGCGACCCCATCGCCGCACTCGTAACCTGCGGAGCTCACCAAGTAGATAAGCTAATGGTCGGTGGCCAATGGCTTGTCGAGGATGGCCAACATCGCTTCATAGATAAACATCGCTTAATGGAAATGCACCAAACTATGGCGAAAAAATTACAGTCATGCGTGTAGAATAAAATTATACGCGATGAAAATTTTATGGATTTTGTATTTTGGCCAGAATTTTCTCGCCTGTTGTCAATGCGCTCGCAACTTATTTTTAAAAATAATAATTTACGCACGCCTGTACTAAAAAACCTTTTAATTTCAATACAATAAATACGCTCCCATTCAATACGCGCCGGATTTACAATGACGCCGGTCTTGTTTAATTGTGTGACGCTCGCAAGCACAAACATAATCTGACCAATTAGACAGGTTATTGGCACCAATCCTGCACTGGCGACACTTGAACACACATTTGGTAACGGGATTATCATCCAACGTAAACATCAGCACACAGTATCGGGAACGGAAATACCGAGTTAGGGGGAGTTATGAACAAAAAGTCATTCCACAAAATACCGATGGCTTCTGCCGTATCGATATTAATGGCAGCGGGGGCACAGCCAATTTGGGCTCAAGAATCATCCGAGAAAGCCTTGGAAGAAGTCGTAGTAGAAGGATCGCTGGGCAGCCTGCCCGGCGAAGACGTGGAGGTTTTCGGTTTTGGTAAATCGCTGTTAGAAACTCCCCGATCTGCATCGACCATTAGTCTTGAACAACTTGAACGATTTAACGTTTCCGATATCGATGAACTAGTGGCGTTCGCTCCAGGAACCTTTACGCAAAGCTTTTTTGGCGTAGCAGGATCATTGGACGTGCGCGGCACACCCGGTGAAACGTATTTTCGCGGTGTAAAGCGATTGGATAACCCCGGTAATTATCCAACCCCCATTGGCGCATCCGATCGAGTGGATATTGTACGTGGCCCGGCTTCACCGATTTTTGGTCCTGCAAAAATCGGCGGCTATTTAAATTTTAACCCTAAATCGGCTCGTGCCGATGGCGGCCAATATTTAGAAAGTGTTGTAGGTGCGGTGAGTTACACAACTGGCTCTTGGGATAAAGAAGTTTTTACCGCCGAAGTTGGTGGCCCAATTGCCGAAAAAGTGGGCTATTACCTGTACGCCGAATTGGAAGATTCCGGCAGCTATTACGATAACACCGCCACCGAGCAAACCATTTTTCAGGCGTCTTTCGACAGCGACGTAACAGACAATCTGCGTCTTCAGTGGGGCGGCATGTACCACGACTACACGGGTAACCAAGTTGCCGGTTGGAACCGTTTAACCCAGGATTTAATCGACAACGGCACTTACATTACCGGTAGCCCAACATCACTCGACAGCAACGGCGACGGCGTTATTTCTCATCAGGAATATTTCGACGCTCCAGTTAATTTATTTTTCCCCGACGGCCCCAGCTCCGTTACCGAAGAAGGTTTAAACCCATTTATTGGTCTTGATCCAGACACCGTTGGCACTACGCAACTGGATGGCAGTGACGTGCTCGTGGCAGAAGGCGATGCGCTGGAAAACGAAGTTATTACTTTGTATTTCGATGCGATCTATACCACCGATTCCGGTCTCGAAATAAAAAACCAATTATTTTATGAAGCCTACGATAATTTAAACGAAAATGCTTACGGCTTTTCTCAGTTTCATGACTCCTCGGTTATTGAAGATAAAATTGTTATCTCAACGCAGTTTGAATCTTCCGGCTTAACAACGTCGCTGCAAGCCTCACCGTCCGTCCGATACACAGAATTTGAACACGCCGATGATTTTACCAACGAATATTTCGACCGCCGCGACCTTTCCGGCCCATCAACATCGCTTGACCGCCGCTTACTGGCCACTCAAATTGACGATGACTACACCGAGTATTATGAAGGCAGTTACCTGGATTTAGGACTCGCTTTTCTCGCAGACTTTTCCTTTGATTCCGGATTTACTGCCATTATTGGTGCCCGTTACGACGTTATCGATATAGAAAGTTCTATCCCTGTCGACCAGGTATTACTCAACAACGCAACATCCGGGTTTATTACCGTCTCTGAAGATGGAGAGAATTTATTATTTTTCGATGGTAGCGTAACCGCACCCGTGGAAGCGGAAGATGAAGACGAAGGTTTCTCGTGGACGGTGAGCTTAAGTTACGACAGCCCAATCGGACTGATTCCATATGTAACCCTATCTGAGCAAACCACTGTAATTGCGGGGCAAGGCGCTGAAATTACCACCGCCAACATAGCCAATGGCGATGCGATATCGGGATCAGATTTATTAGAGCTGGGATTAAAGGGCAGTTACTTTGACGACAGTTTGTATTTTGCGCTCTCGTACTACGAGCAAGAACGAACGGATTTTTCCGCTCAGAATACCATTACCAATAACACAACATTAACCGAAGGTGTGGAAGCCGAGGTGCGCTGGGTACCAACCGACAGTTTGGTACTGACTTTTGGTTACACCAACTTGACGGTAACCAATTTAACAGCGAAAGACGCAGGCTCCCAGTTCGGCTTTATTGGAGCAGAAGATGTTAATGTTGATCCTACGCTGTTATATGGTGGTGTCGCTATTGGCCCTATCGACTCCAACCCCAGCGCGAAAAAAGCGGGGATACCAGAAAACATTTACACGTTAACAGCCACTTACGATTTTGGCAGTGGCTTTACCGCCAACACGTCCATCATCAACGCCGATTCTACCTATTCTGGCTTTGGGCAAACAGTAGAACTGCCAGGATACACTTTGGTAAATGCGGGGATTTACTACGAATACAATAGTTTTGCGATTAGCGTGACGGGTAAAAACCTTACCGACGAAACCTACTTCCGCTCCAACTTCCCCGATTTGTTTGGTAGCCAAATTGTTTTACAAGAGCTTCCTCGCCACTTTCAAGCAAGCCTGGATTACAAGTTTTAAAAGTGGTTAATTATTTCACTGCTCGGAAGTAAGCCCTTATAGCCCCCATTTGGGGGCGTTTTTTATTAGCCTTAAAACCCACAACTAATGTTTAAAACCCAACTGCAAAGAAAAGCCCAGCAAATCATTGCCATCAGCTACAGATAAATCCATAGCAAAACGTCGCCAGTAAAAACCCAGCCCGTAACTCAAGGTGTCTTCTCGGGTTCCTAATAAATCTTGGCGATATCCGGCCCGCAAAAAAATGGATCGAATCACTCGCCACTCTCCGCCAATTGCCAGTTCCTGCACTTCCAAACCAGAGGCAACGGGAGCAATGGGCGTTAGGTCGTAATCTAACCCGATTTTAAAACGATTTCCTAAGTAGCCAACACCCAACCGAGTTTTGGTATCGATGGCAACTTCCCGGCCTAGGGGAGTTGATACAGCGCGACTGATTAAATCTTTTACCGATAGGCCCACATTCCAGCGGCCAATTTCTGTGGCAACGCCCAAGTCGAAATTGTGTGTTTGTTCGAAGGTGTCGTCTCGGCCGGTTTCTAAATCATCGTCGCCCACATCGTAGGTTGCGTCGTAAGTTTTTATCAGTTGCAGCTTGGGCGTAATGCCGAAAGCCACCGGTTGGCCCCAAAAGTTAAAACGTTTCGCCGCCGATAAGCCCAGTTCATTAATTAATGCCCCGGCTGCGCGTGTTTGACTGACAAGTTGATCGCGGGGATCGATTAATGTGCCGTCGTCGTTAAACAATTCGGGATGAGGCGCGCCGCGCTGGCCGCCCGAGGCAATAAAATCTAGCCCTTCCACGTAATCACCCAATAGGTTTAAATCGGCTTCATCGATACCGGCCAGGTCGCCATCGCCCACCACGCGAGCGCCCCAATAAAAGGCCCCACCTTGACCATCGCCAGGCTCAGAAATGGACAAGCCCGTAAACGCGTCAACAAACAGGCTGTCTTGTCGAAGGTCGTCGAGTGCAAACAGTAGCTCACTGCTGTTGTTCACAATGGCCGCTGCGTTGGTACCGTTGGGCGCTGCGTTAAATTGTTCGATGGAGTTGGTGAGGCGATTGGTTAAATCGTCGTCGTCGATATCCTGAATGTCTTCAACCGATGTCGCTACTTGAACAGTGGTTAGCGGGAAGTAAAACCGACCGTGACGACCCGAGTCTTCGTCGTAATTATGCTGCGCCAGGCGCGCTGGATTATAAAACACCGCTACACCAGGATCGGCAATGGCCACGGAAGCTCCTCCGAGCGCCAGTGTTTTACTGTCGTAAATACCGAAACCATCGGCCTCGACGCCACTAGCCAGTAGTGCTAGAGCAGCGGATGTGAGGGTTTTGTTGAGGTTGTGAGCAAAACGGCGAAACATAGTGGTTGTGTCCTAACTGCGTATTTATGAGTTATAGCATTGCCAGTTTACATTTTCATGGGAGCAGTGCCTGCACCCAGTAGACTGAGCGCTGAATCACACTACTCGCTCGGTTTTACAGGCAAAAAAAAGGGTAGCAAAGCTACCCGAACACACAGAGAACAACTTGTGAAATTGTTCCAACGAAAGAAATTGTTTTTAAATCGTGAATCTTTTTAACGCTTTAGGTTAAAAACTACTTACCAAATGCGGCTTACTGCGGCCTATACTCGCGCGCTTTACAACAAAAGTGCCGGCTAAAGCGTGCGCAAACATTCTAAATGCCTTCCGTGGCAAAATCGGTTTAGCGGGTGAAAAAAGCCTTATCCAATCGCGTTTTCATTACCACCTAACTTAATGACTGCCTAACTCAATAACTGACTAGCTTAAAAATTTTCCAACGATTAATGGGTTAGACATTAACCGAAAGCTTTAAGCCATTAACAAACGGATTAATCAACTCGCCGCAACTTCGATCTGGCCATCGTTCACGCGCACCGAGTAGGTTTTTACTGATTGCTCGGCGTCTTCGAGGCATTCGCCCGTTTTTAAATTAAAGTGCTGCTTGTACAAAGGCGAGGCCACCACCACGGCATCGCCCAGCGACCCCGTGATGCCACGGGAAAGCACATTGGCTTTACCGATAGGATCGTAGTTGGCAATTGCATACACTTCACCGGAGGGGCGAAGTTTAAACACCGCCACTTGCTCTTCAGCCACTAGCGCACAAACACCCGTTCCTGGGGTTAAATCTTCGTCTCGGCATACGACTACCCAATTGTCTGCCATGTTTTTTCTTCCTCTGTTTAATATCGTTGGCAACACCAAAGGCCATTCACGCAAATGCCTTTGGATTTGCAAATCATTGCTTTCACTCATGGTTTAACCCGGACAAGCGCGGGCTAAACCGGGGTCGGCGAAAAATTAGTCGACTAATTCAACGACCGAAATATTTTGTTCGCGCTCGGTTTCTGAAGCCGGACGGCGCTGACCACGCTCTACCACGTAGGCCAGGTTGTTGTCCGGCTGATCGGAATTCACAAAGTGTGAGAAACGCTTGAGTTTTTCGGGCGATTCGATGGTGGTTTTCCATTCACACTGGTAATTGGCGATGTTCGCCGCCATACCGGCTTCTAACTCGTCGCCAATGTTCAGCGAATCGTCCAAAATTACTTGTTTTAAGTAATCCAGTCCGCCCTCTAAGTTTTCCAACCACACTGAGGTACGCTGCAGTCGATCGGCAGTGCGAATGTAGAACATCAAGAAGCGATCGATGGTTTTAATCAGCGTTTCGGTATCCAAATCGCTGGCGAATAAATCCGCGTGTCTTGGGCGCATACCACCGTTGCCGCACACGTAAAGGTTCCAGCCGTTTTCGGTGGCGATTACACCCACGTCTTTGCATTGGGCTTCGGCGCATTCACGGGTACAACCAGATACTGCGAATTTTAATTTGTGCGGCGATCGCAAACCCTTGTAGCGGTTTTCCAAATCCACTGCCAAGCCCACCGAATCGTCTACGCCGTAGCGACACCAGGTGCTACCCACACAGGATTTTACGGTACGTACTGATTTGCCGTAGGCATGGCCGGTTTCGAATCCAGCCTCGACTAATTTTTTCCAAATGTGCGGCAATTCGTGCAGTTGAGCACCAAATAAATCGATGCGTTGGCCGCCGGTAATTTTGGTGTACAAGTTATATTCTTGGGCGACTTGTCCCAGTGCCACCAATTTATCGGGTGTGATTTCACCGCCGGCTACACGCGGTACGACCGAGTAGGTGCCGTCTTTTTGCATGTTGCCGAGGAATACGTCGTTGGTATCTTGCAGGCCAATGTGTTCGTCGGTGAGCACATAGTCGTTCCAAAACGAAGCCAAAATAGAAGCCACCGTCGGCTTACAAATATCGCAACCGTAGCCTTTGCCGTGGCTCTCTAACAATTCGTCGAAAGTTTTGATTTCCTTAACACGGACGATGTCGGCAAGCTCCTTACGCGAATAGGCAAAGTGCTCACAGATATCGGTATTCACTTCGTAACCAAGATCCAGCAATTTGGCATCCAGCACTTGTTTGGCCAACGCCGAACAACCACCACAACCCGTGGAGGCGTTGGTTGCGCCTTTAATGCCGGCCATATCGGTAGCGCCGGCTTCTACGGCGGCTTCGATTTGACCTTTGGTAACATCGTAACAGGAGCAGATGATCGCGGTGTCGGGCAGATTATCCACGCCCAGTCCCGCACCGGCGCCATCGACAGAAGGCAAGATCAGTGCTTCGGGCGACTCCGGCAAATCCATATCGTTAAGCATCAATTGCAGTAAGCTGCCGTAGGCTTCCACATCACCCACCAACACAGCACCGACCACTTTTTTGCCGTCGGCTGAGACGATTAAACGCTTGTAAATTTGCTCTACGTCGTCGCTGTAGGTGTAGCTCAGGCAACCTTCGGTGCGGCCGTGAGCATCGCCAATACTGGCCACGTCCACACCCAACAATTTGAGTTTGGTGCTCATGTCGGCACCGGTGAATTGGTCCGAACCGCCACAAATGTGTGAGGCCGCTACTTTAGCCATGGTGTAGCCCGGAGCCACCAAGCCAAAAATTTTGCCATCCCACAGAGCGCATTCGCCCACGGCGTAGATGTTGTCGTCAGAGGTTAAGCAGTGGTTATCGATAACAATACCGCCGCGCTCGCCAATCGTCAGATCGAACTGACGCGCCAATTCGTCTTGCGGGCGGATACCGGCAGAGAACACGATCATATCGGTTTCGAGGTGGCTGCCATCGGCGAAATTCATGCGATAGCGGCAGCTTTCGCCAGCCACAATTTCGGTAGTGGCTTTCTCAGTGTGTACACCCACACCAAGAGCTTCGATTTTGCGGCGCAACAGCGAGCCACCGCCTTCGTCGAGCTGAACTGCCATCAAGCGCGGGGCAAATTCCACCACATGGGCTTCGAGGCCAAGGTTTTGCAAAGCGTTGGCGGCTTCCAAACCGAGCAGACCACCACCAACGACAACGCCCACCTTAGAGGCTTTCGCCGATGCGGTAATGTCTTCCAAATCTTCGATGGTGCGATAAACTAGGCAGTGTTCCTGATCGTTGCCGGGAATGGGCGGCACAAACGGGTAGGAACCGGTGGCCAGCACCAATTTGTCGTAGGCTTCTTTGCGGCCAGATTGGGTAATCACGAATTTCTGCTCGCGATCGATTTCTACCACTTTGTCGTTGAGTAGGTAGTCCACGCCCTTTTCCTGGTAATAGCCTTCGCTGGTCAACATTAAATCGTCGACTGTGGCACCGGAAAAGTAAGCGCTCAACTGCACGCGATCGTAGGCCAGACGAGGCTCTTCAGAAAACGCCAAAATGTCTGCGTTGCCCTCGGCGGTCTCCAGGAGGCTGTCGATGAATTTGTGCCCCACCATGCCATTGCCTACTACTAAAACGCGTTGATTGGCCATAGGTCTCTACCTCTTGTTTATCAGGCTGATAATTGCTCTGTGTGATTTAATTCGATTGTTGCCGCGCCACTCAATTGGCTGTGCAAGCTCACCACGTCACCCACTAGGATGAGCGCCGGTGCCGCCACGTGGTGCTCGGCTATAATGTTGTTTAATGTGCCTAACTCACCCACCAGCACACGCTGCTGGGCCGTACAGCCGCGCTCGACAACGGCCGCAGGCGTCGAGGCCGAGAGTCCGTGCGCGCAAAGCTGGCTTTGAATCTGATGAATGCGCGACAAGCCCATGTAAAACACCAGGGTATTGCCGCTTTGAGCGAGGCTCGCCCAATTGATGGAGGATTCCGCTTCCACACCGTCATCGGCGCGGGAGTGGGCAGTAACAAAGGTACAACCCTGAGTTAAGCCACGGTGCGTTAACGGAATACCGGCCAAGGCCGAACAGCCGCTGGCGGCGGTAATGCCCGGTACGATTTCAACCTCAATACCGGCTTGAGCTACCGCTAACGCCTCTTCGCCACCGCGACCAAAGACGAACGGATCGCCGCCTTTAAGCCGGCAAATGGTTAAGCCTGCCGAGGCTTGATCGATCAATAACTGGTTGATTTCTTCCTGAGAAATAGCGTGACGGCCCTTGCGCTTGCCCACGTAAATGTTGGCCGTGTGTGCCGGAAACAAAGCTTTTACATCGTCGCCAACCAGCGCGTCGTAGAGAATAACGTCGGCAGAAGCGATAAGCCGGGCAGCTTTAATCGTAAGCAGCTCCGCATCGCCTGGGCCTGCGCCAACGATCCAAACTTTACCGGGCAGCTTTTTTGTGCAGCTATTCGCCATTGCTTTATTACACCTACGGGTTTATCGAAAAGAGATCGCAGAATCGAAATTGAAGAGCCGATTCAAACTTGTATGCTCGTCGATAAAGCAATGGTAATGCCAGCACGCCACAGAGAGGTCGAAAAAAGCTATATTAGCCAATAATTTCAATAACTTAGATAAAAATACCTCACCCCAAAAAAGTGATTGGACAAAATTACACCACAGCAAAAACGCACCACTCACGCACACTTTTATGGATTAATCCATTTTTTGACCCATAACAGAACATTTCAACACACCAATTAACGCACCACTATCGATCACACAAAATCAAAAAGCGCACCAAATGTGCACCTCAAGGAGTGTTTAACGCCATTATAGGTAGTTTATCGCTATTCAAATCCCTCAAAAGCTCAAAGACAGAGCATTTTCGGGAATTTGGTTCGCTTATTGCAGTAATTTAAACGTTTATTAAATGCCTTTTTGGGCCTACAAGCTTTGTGCGCGCCAAACCATGGGAGAATGTTGGTGAATTTTGGTCAGCAAGAATCAGACGAGTGGACAAAAACAACCTGCGCGTATTGCGGTGTGGGTTGCGGAATAGAAGCCAGAACAGAGGAATCTCTACCTGGCGGAGAACTCATCGTAAAAGTCCGCGGCGACCAAAGCCACCCCGCCAACTTTGGCCGGCTCTGCTCCAAAGGCTTGGCGCTGGGCGAGACTGTGGTCAACCAAGGGCGCCTTTTAGAGCCGCAAATCGATGGCCAACCTGCCAAGTGGGATCAAGCATTAGACACAGTCGCTCGTAAGTTCGAGCAAACCATCGAACAACACGGCCCAGATTCCGTGGCTTTTTATGTGAGCGGGCAGCTTTTAACCGAAGACTATTACGTTGCCAATAAGCTGATGAAAGGCTTTATAGGCTCGGCCAATATCGATACCAACTCAAGATTGTGCATGTCGTCCAGTGTCGCCGGGCACAAACGGGCATTTGGTACCGATACCGTACCCAATGCGTATGTGGATTTTGAGCAGGCCGACTTGGTAGTGCTGGTGGGTTCCAATTTGGCTTGGTGCCACCCGGTGTTGTTTCAACGCTTAAAAGCCGCCAAAGCCCAGCGCCCAGAAATGAAAGTGGTGGTAATCGATCCTCGCCGCACCGATACCTGCAACATCGCCGATCTGCACCTGCCCATCAAACCCGGTGCCGATGTGCTTTTGTACAACGGATTACTGTCCTACCTGGCCGAGCATCAGGTGCTCGACGCAGCCTACATCGAGCAGTACACCGAGGGTTTTGAGTCATCGCTGGCCGCTGCACAAGCTGATATCGACGATCCAGAGCTCTTTTACGGTCGGCTGGGTTTATCTCGCTCCGTCGTAGACACTTTCTATCAGTGGGTGGCCGAAACGACCAAAACCCTCAGCATTTATTCCCAAGGCGTGAATCAATCCAGCGCCGGCGTGGATAAGGTTAACGCCATTATCAACACTCACTTAGCCACGGGCCGCATTGGTAAACCCGGCTGTGGACCCTTCTCGGTAACAGGCCAACCCAACGCCATGGGCGGGCGCGAAGTGGGCGGTTTGGCCAATATGTTGGCTGCACACATCGAATTCGGCAATCAACGGGGTCACCAGTTAATCAGCGATTTTTGGCAAACCCATAAGCTCGCCGAACGCCCGGGTCTAAAGGCCGTAGAACTGTTCGATGCCGTGGCCGAAGGCAAAATTAAAGCCCTTTGGGTAATAGCCACTAACCCTGCGGCCAGCCTGCCCAACACCGATAAGGTGCGCAAAGCCATCGCCGATTGCGACTTTGTCGTCGTCTCCGATTGCATCGCCGATACCGATACCACACGCTTAGCCGATGTGCTGCTGCCGGCTCATGGTTGGGGGGAAAAATCCGGCACCGTGACCAACTCTGAGCGACGTATATCGCGCCAGCGCCAATTGGTTGCACCGGCAGGCCAAGCCAAAGCGGACTGGTGGATTTTATCGGAAGTGGCCAAACGCATGGGTTTTGCCGATCAATTCTCTTACTTAAGCGAGGCTGATGTATTTCGCGAATACGCGCGAATGACCGCCCTTGGCCAAGACGAAAGCGAATGCCGCCGGGATTTAAACTTAAGCGGATTAGCAGAACTGGACGACAGCGAATACAACAACCTGCAACCGGTGCAGTGGCCATATTTGGCCCCGGATCAAGTGCGCCACACCAAACGCTTTTTTGCCGAAGGCGGCTTTTACACCCCCTCCGGCAAAGGCCAGTTTATCGATACTCGCTACCGACCGCCGGAAACCAAAACCTCCGCACAATACCCGTTGGTGCTCAACACCGGCCGCATTCGCGATCAGTGGCACACCATGACGCGCACTACCCTCGCGCCGCGTCTTTGCGCCCACCGCCCAGAGCCCTTTGTGAGTGTTAATGCGTCCGATGCCACCGCCTCGGGAGTTAAAGAGGGCGACATCGCCTGCATCGAAAACCAATACGACAAAACCCTGGGCCGAGTTCGTATTACTC
>CAYFFE010000004.1:0-61048 GCA_964342265.1 uncultured Cellvibrionaceae bacterium
TAATCGAGGAACTAGGGATTTGTGCACGCGAATTGCTCGACAATGGCAATAACCCCCGCTGGCTAAGCGGTGTTAAACTGGTGCACTACCCATTAAACAGCGCTACAGTTAGTCACTTATGTCGTCGATCAGCCCAGCGATTCCCATGCCCGAGCAACTATCGCACATCTGGCCAGCGATTCGAGAAGAAGCCCGAATCGCCAGTGGCAACGAGCCCGGATTAGCCAGCTATTACTATTGCACAATTTTAAATCATGCCTCTTTTCAAAATGCGATTACCTATACGCTGGCCAGTTTGCTCTCGGGGCCCGATTTATCAGCCATGTTGGTCCGTGAGGTTTGTGAGCAAGCTTTAACCGACTGCCCATCTATTGAGTGGCAAATGTTGCGCGATTTGCACGCTTGGTTTGAACGGGATGCAGCTTGCGATCAATACACCATGCCATTGCTGCACTTTAAAGGCTTCCATGCCCTGCAGTCTTATCGTATTGGGCATTGGTTGTGGGGGCAGGGTCGCCAAGCGTTGGCGTTGTTTTTTCAAAATCGTATCTCTGAGCGCTTTGGTGTGGATATTCATCCGGCGGCCGTGTTGGGGGCGGGCATCATGATCGATCACGCCACCGGCGTGGTAATCGGCGAAACATCGGTTGTGCACGACGATGTATCCATGCTGCATTCGATTACTTTGGGTGGTTCGGGCTGCGATAGCTTTAAGCGTCATCCCACCGTTCATCGCGGTGTTTTGCTGGGGGCAGGCTGCAAGATCTTAGGCAATCTCGAAATTGGCGAGAACGCCAAAGTGGCTGCGGGCAGCATGGTGATTGAAAGCGTGCCGCCGCGTGTAACGGTTGCGGGCGTGCCCGCTAAAATAGTCGGCAGTAGCCGTTCCAATCGGCCTTCGGCGTCGATGGACCAGCAGTTACCAGAGTAACCGTTGGTGTGCGGCATTATTATTGCTCAGATATTGCGCCCAGACGAGCGGGCGGATGTATAATTAGCTGGATCTCTTCCAGCTAATAACAGTAAAAGTCGATGAACCCACCATTTAATTACGACGGCATTGGCATGACCTCCCAGCGCACCCGCCAGCGCTTGATAGACCGATTGCAAGAGCAGGGTATCCGCAACCGTCGCGTGCTCGCCGTAATGGAGTCTACTCCGAGGCACTTATTTCTTGACGAAGCACTCAGTCATCGAGCCTACGAAGACACCGCCTTACCCATCGGCTACGGACAAACGCTCTCGCAGCCCTACGTAGTCGCCCGCATGACCGAGTTATTGCTAGAAGCGGTGCCCAATGCTGAGTCGGTATTGGAAATCGGCACGGGTTCGGGGTATCAGGCCGCAATTCTGGCGCAATTGTATCCCCAAGTGTTCAGCGTTGAGCGTATCAAGCCCTTACAAGAGAAAGCCAGAAAGCGCTTTCATCAACTAAAACTCAACAATATTCGCTTGCGCCATGCCGATGGTGGATTCGGTTGGCCAGAAAAACGCGAATTCGACGCCATTATCACCACCGCCGCGCCTCCCGAAGTCCCCGAAGAACTACTCACCCAGCTCAGCCCCAACGGCGCGTTGATTATTCCGGTGGGGTCGGCTTCGCAAAAATTGGTTCTGGTTCAGCGTCTGGAAGACGAATTCCAGTACACCGATTTGGAACCTGTTCGCTTTGTACCCCTCTTATCTGGGGTTACCCGATAGTTAACCGGTTGTTTTATATCCGGTTATGCCCGCATCACTTCACCTCAAGGAAGATTGAATGACCAACTCTGTAAAGTATTACCTGCTTTTGTTTTTGCGAGGCTTGGCCATGGGGGCTGCTGATGTGGTGCCCGGTGTTTCCGGCGGCACTATCGCCTTTATTACGGGTATCTACGAAAAGCTCATCGATTCCATCAAAAGCATTGGCTTCGATACAGTAAAAATACTGTTCACCGAAGGGCCCGTAAAAGCTTGGCAGTCCATCAACGGCAATTTTTTGTTGGTTTTATTTGGTGGGGTGGCGGTCAGCCTGTTTTCTCTGGCTTCAGTCATCGAATACGCCTTGAGCCACCATCCAATTTTGGTTTGGTCGTTCTTTTGGGGGCTGGTACTTGCCTCGGTGTGGCATTTACTGAAACAGCTCAATCCTATCTCGCCGAGCGTTTGTGCTTGGATTGCTTTGGGTGCTGTGGTGGCTCTAGTGATTTCGGTGGCCAGGCCTGTGGAATTACCGGGTTATTGGTGGGTAATGACTCTCGGTGGCGCTATCGCAATTTGCGCTATGATTTTACCGGGGGTATCCGGTAGCTTTTTGTTACTCTTAATGGGTTTGTACCCAGTATTCATCGCTGCGCTAAGTGATCTTAATTGGCTGCTGCTGGCCAGTTTCGCGCTGGGAGCAGGATTTGGTTTATTGTTGTTCTCGCGTTTTTTATCTTGGCTACTGCACCATTATCATCGCGCCACTCTGGCGGTTTTGACCGGGTTTTTGCTGGGATCATTGAATGTTATTTGGCCCTGGAAGCAGGTGGTCGAAACTCGAATAGACCGCCATGGAGAGGAGATACCGATTGTTCAGCAAAATCTATTGCCCTGGCAATATTCTGAGCAGTTGGCCGAGCCATCGTTGCTTTTTGCAGCCATTATCGCTGCACTGGTTGGTTTCGCTTTAGTCATTGGTATCGAAAAAGTGGCTAAATCTGACACCGTTTAAATGGATAAAATATCCTATTAATAAAGGTACCAGTCTCCGTAGCTATCACTTATGTTCGGAAAAGCCGGGGAAAAGTGTACTAAATCCAGTCGATTCGCCCTTATTTTACAATCTTATTTAGAATCAATGCGAATACAAAAAAGATTAAATCGCAATAATCGAAATAAAAATAAGGGCCAACACATGGTATGCCCATTCAGTCATATTGTGACTCTACTGGCGTCAAATGGTCGGTTTTCATGAATCGGCTGTTCAATATCTTGATCAGTGTCGTGTTTTTGGTGTCGTGTAGCTCTACCAAAAAAACTGTACCAATTGAAGATTTGGATCAACCGCCTTCACGAGAAATCACCACTCACGTGGTTGCCAAGGGCGAAACCTTATATTCAATCGCATGGCGATACGGATTAGATTATAGAATTTTAGCCAGAGCTAATAACATTGGCGCGAATTACCGCATAGTTCCAGGACAAGTTCTCTATTTACGCCCAGAACTTAACGGTCAATTGGCGCAAAGTCCCTCTAAACAGACCGTAAAGTCAACTCAGTCTGTTGTAGCCAAGCCTGCTGAGAAAACTGTCAAAAAGACGTCAGTTTCTCGTTCAAGACAGTTAACGGAATTATCACAGCGCTCGGCGTCCGGTTCCCGCGAAATTGCCGATATACGATGGGTATGGCCTTCACCGGGAGTAACCCTGAGTCGCTTTATCCCTGGAAACCCCGACGCGGAGGGTATTGATATTGCCACCAAAAAAGGGGAATCTGTTTCTGCCGCAGCAAACGGAATTGTTGTTTATGCGGGAGAAGGACTGAGAGGTTACGGCAAACTTCTTATCATTAAACACAACAAACAGTTTCTGAGTGCCTACGCTCATGCCGATCAGATATTGGTTGAAGAAGGCCGTCAGGTTCAAGCGGGTCAGAAGGTTGCCGAAATAGGTTCCAGCGGGACTGAAAAAGCTAAGTTGTATTTCGAAATACGCAAAGGGGGAAAGCCAGTCGATCCTTTGCACTATCTGCCTAGGCGATAGCGGGTTCGGAAGTTGGCTGTGCACGAGTGTACTCAAACAACAACACAATAAGTTGAGTGCTAGGTCCGCAAAGTGAGGGTGTATGGGGAAGTTGGCTTTAATGCAGTCAGGCTAACTTTTTTTAAAACCGATACTGTAAGGGCTAGGATCATGGCAGTGACAGTACAGAATAGAAAATTCCAAGATAACGACGATAACCTTTTGGCAGCTCAAGAACTCAGCGAGAATCATGCTCGTTTGTTGGGTAGCGATGTTGCCGACGAACCCATTGAAGCTGAAACTCAGCTTGCCAACCCCTATAGCGAAGTCGAAGATTTAGGTAAAAATCTGGATGCAACCCAGCTTTATCTAAACGAAATAGGTTTCTCGCCGCTGTTGTCCGCCGAAGAAGAAGTCTATTTCGCGCGTAAGGCGCTAAAAGGTTGTGAGGCTTCGCGCAAGCGGATGATCGAAAGTAATTTGCGCCTGGTGGTTAAAATTTCTCGACGCTACGTTAATCGCGGTTTGGCGTTGTTGGATTTAATCGAAGAAGGCAACCTAGGTTTGATTCGCGCGGTGGAAAAATTCGACCCAGAGCGCGGTTTCCGTTTTTCAACATACGCGACTTGGTGGATTCGTCAAACCATCGAGCGTGCCATCATGAACCAAACGCGCACGATTCGCCTACCTATTCACGTGGTAAAAGAATTAAACGTGTATTTGCGAGCAGCTCGTGAATTATCGCAAAAATTAGATCACGAACCCACGGCCGAAGAAATTGCCTATTTATTGGATAAGCCCGTCGAAGACGTAGAGCGCATGTTAAAGCTCAACGAGCGGGTTACCTCCATGGACGTGCCCATCGGCAACAGTTCCGATAAAACTCTGTCTGATACCGTACCCGACCAAAACATGTCGGATCCTTCATCGCTTTTACAAGACAGCGATCTGTGCCAAAGCATTGATAACTGGTTGGGTGAACTCACCGAAAAACAACGCGAAGTTATTGCTCGACGTTTTGGGTTGCGCGGTTTTGAAATGAGCACGCTGGAAGAAGTGGGCCGAGAAATTGGCTTAACTCGCGAACGTGTAAGACAAATTCAAGTGGAAGCCTTAAAACGCTTGCGCGACATTCTTGAATCGCAAGGGCTGGATGGCGAGTGCCTGTTTAGCGTTTAATTATAACTATACTCTGAGCTAGTACCAAATTGAGAAGCCGCGGACTTTCGCGGCTTTTTTTATGCCTGCCATTTTGTCTCGGCGCCACACCGTTTATTAAAATTGCTTTTATTTAATCTGTGATACTCTAAAACGTTTAATTTAATGCCTACTGTATGGCTACTACTACTAAATTAATCGTTGGATGCCCGTACCTCGCCATGGATCAATCAACCCGTGCTTTTGAGTTTAATCCCATTGCCATTGTGCGCTCCTGTTTTAAAGAAAAATTCGCCGTGCCCAGGCAAAGCGGATTAGCACCCAGCGCTCAGGCGGTGATCGCTCTATTGCCCCCTTATAACACGGCGGATTACGTCGATGGGCTGGGAACCTGCAGCCATATTTGGCTGCAGTTTGTATTCCATGAGCATCTCGACACAACCGCTCGCGCCAAAGTGAGGCCGCCTAGGTTGGGTGGCAATAAAAAGCTCGGCGTGTTTGCTACGCGCTCGCCGGTACGGCCAAACCCCATTGGTTTATCGGTGGTGAAATTACTGGGAATTTGTGAATCCGAGTCGGGTGTACAAATACAAGTGGCGGGCATTGATTTGGTGGATAACACACCGATTTTGGATATTAAGCCCTATGTTCCCTACGCCGATTGCCTCAAAGACGCCCACAATGAATTGGCAAACGCCGCGCCGGAGGTTATCCCGGTGGTGTTTTCAGACGATGTTAATGCGAAATTAGTGGGTTGCGATCCAGCCTTTGGCTTGCTGCTGCAAGAAGTGCTCGGCCAAGATCCTCGTCCCCAATATCAAATTCCCAAGCCCAATAAACGTTACGGTGCACGCATCGGCGATTTTAATGTTATTTGGTGTTATGAGAAGAACAGCGCACATTGGCAAATTAAGGTGCTGGAGCTTGAGGCGCCGAACGGCACATCGGATTAACCGGGTAATCTCTACGAATGATTTGAGTCAATGGAGTGCTAACTACCATGCGCTAGATATAACGTTTTACTGGATATGACGCTTTAAAGAAGGCGTGTTAAAGATTGCGCTTTGAATAAACTAGATCTTGCACAATTGGGCTGATGACTAGCCCGTGATTTGAAGAGAAAATTCCACATAAAAAGGCGGCTATATGGGCCGCCTTTTTATTGTCGCCTTTTTTATTTATGGAAAGCTGTTTGCGAAAGAGCTATTTACGAAAAAGCTATTGGCGAGACATTTCGCTCGAACAGCACGAAATGTTTAAAATTGATAACAATTTAAAGCCCATAAACTGCTTGCAACCAATTTTTTACCGATAACAGATAAACCCGGTACAAATAACTCCGTTGTTTACCGCAATCGAGAGCGTTTTCCATGAACGAGCTTGGCACGTTAAAAACGCTGAAGAACTTTAACGCTCTGGATATTGTTATCGCTCAAGGTATTGAAGTTTGCCTTCTACACCATCCCACTCGGCGTGATCGGCAGGGGGATCTTTCTTTTCAGTAATGTTCGGCCAAACTTCTGCCAACTCAGCGTTGAGTTCCAAAAACACTTGTTGATCCGCCGGTAATTCATCTTCCGAGAAAATGGCTTCCACCGGGCATTCTGGCTCGCAGAGTGCGCAATCAATGCATTCATCGGGGTGAATGACCAAGAAATTAGGGCCTTCGTAGAAACAATCTACTGGGCAAACCTCTACACAGTCAGTGTGTTTGCATTTAATACAGTTGTCGCCAACGACGAAGGTCATGTTGTGCTCCCATGAACTGGCGGTTGAATTTTCAAGCGCGGCATTCTAGCAAGACTCTCTGCAAAAGTGTACGCGCTTTTTGAATATGTCCTTATTCCTGACGGGCCAGCGCTTGCAGCTGATACAAATAATCCAGTGCCTGTTTGGGCGTCAGGTCGTCCACATCCAGCTCTTTTAACTTGGACACGGCCGGGTGGGGTTCGGTTTCTGCAAAAAAATCCGGTTGTAACGGCAGGGCTTGGCTGGCCTCCACCACAGGCGGCGGATGGCCGCTTTCTAGACGCTGCAACTGAATTTTGGCCTGATTGAGCACATCGCCCGGAATGCCCGCCAATTTGGCCACCTGCAAGCCGTAGCTTTTGCTGGCCGCGCCCATTTGGATGTGGTGTAAAAAGACGATGTTGTCTTTGTGTTCAGTGGCATCTAAGTGAACATTGGCGACGCCTTGGGTTTGTTCCGGCAGTTGAGTCAGCTCGAAATAATGGGTGGCGAACAGGGTGAAAGCTCGAACTTTGGTCGCCAGATGTTCGGCCGTGGCCCAGGCGAGCGACAAGCCATCAAAGGTGCTGGTGCCGCGACCAATTTCATCCATCAATACCAGGCTTTTGTCGGTGGCATTGTGCAAAATGTTGGCGGTCTCGGTCATCTCTACCATAAAAGTCGAGCGACCACCGGCCAGATCGTCGGAGGAGCCGATGCGAGTAAAAATTCGGTCGATCAAACCAATGCGAGCACTGGCAGCCGGAATATAGCTGCCGATATGAGCGAGCAAACAAATTAAGGCACATTGGCGCATGTAGGTACTTTTACCGCCCATGTTCGGGCCGGTAATGATCAACATGCGTTGATTGTCGTCCAGACTAATGTCGTTGGCGACAAAGGGAATATCGATAACCTGTTCAACCACCGGATGGCGACCGCCAACCACATCCATACCCGGTGTTTCGCTGAGTTCTGGTCGGCAAAAGTTCAGGTTTTGCGCACGCTCGGCCAAGCAAACCAGCACATCCAACTCCGAGACACCTTCCGCCGAGTGAATGAGTGCAGTTAAATCCTGATTGAGCTGGTCGAGCAGTTCATCGTATAGATGCTTTTCTCGCGCCAGCGCCCGACTTTTGGCCGACAGCGCCTTGTCTTCAAATTCTTTGAGCTCCGGAGTAATGAATCGCTCGGCGTTCTTTAGAGTTTGGCGGCGAATGTAATCCACGGGAGCACCATCCGATTGGCCGCGGCTGATTTCGATAAAATAGCCGTGCACCCGGTTGTAACCCACTTTAAGTGTGCTAATGCCGGTGCGCTCGCGCTCGCGGGCTTCCAAATCCACCAAAAACTGCCCGGCATTACTCGATAAATCGCGCAATTGGTCCAGCTCGGCATCGTACCCAGAAGCGATAACCCCGCCATCGCGAATCACCACCGGCGGATTTTCCTCGATGGCGCGGCTCAACAAGTCCACCAGGGCAGGGAATTCAGCGATACCGTCGGCTAATTGTTGAAGGTGATCGTTGCTGTGTGTGGCGAGGGCTTGTTGCAGCTCGGGATAGACTGCCAGAGATCGACACAGGCGCGATAAATCGCGCGGGCGGGCCGATCGCAGCGCGACACGCGCTAAAATTCGCTCCAAATCACCGATGTCTTTGAGCAATTCGTGGATAGGCTCGTATTGGTAGTTTTCCAGCAGGCTGGCAATGGCCGACTGACGATTGTTGAGCTCCGATTTTTGCCGAATAGGGCGGTTAAGCCAGCGCCGCAACAGCCGCCCGCCCATGGCCGTGGCGGTGGTATTAAGTACGGCAAACAGCGTGTGTTCTTCCGAGCCGGATAAGTTACTGTCCAATTCCAGGTTGCGGCGAGTGGCCACATCCATGGCAACGGCCTCGTCTCGATCTTCCACCGCAATGGCAGTGATGTGGGGCAGTGCGGTGCGCTGGGTTTCCTGGGCGTAGGCTAGCAGGCAGCCCGCGGCACCAACGGCTACCGTTAAATCCTGGCAGCCAAAACCCGCTAGATCTTTGGTTTCAAACTGCTGGCACAACAGTCTTTCGGCGCTTTCGGTATCGAACTCCCAGGGCGCGCGATGGCGTACACCTTTGCGACCCTCGGCCACCTGAGCGCCGGTGGTGCTGTCTGGCACCAGCATTTCGGCGGGGCGCAGGCGCTGTATCTCTCCGAATGCCGCTTCTAGGTCGGTGACTTCCAGCACACGAAAGCGGCCGCTGCCGATGTCTAGACTGGCGATGCCAAAAACACCGTCGTAATCGTTAATGGCTAACAGCAGGTTGTCTCGTGTTTCATCTAACAGCGCTTCATCGCTCACCGTACCGGGTGTGACGACTCGCACCACCTTGCGCTCCACCGGGCCTTTGCTGGTAGCGGGATCGCCAATTTGCTCACAAATAGCCACCGATTCACCCAGGCGAACCAACTTGGCGAGATAGGACTCCGCCGCATGGTAGGGTACTCCGGCCATGGGAATGGGCTGACCGGCGGATTTGCCGCGAGCGGTCAACGTAACATCCAGCAAGCGGGCGGCTTTTTTAGCGTCGTCGAAAAACAACTCGTAAAAGTCGCCCATGCGGTAAAACACCAATTCGTTGGGGTGTTCGGCTTTGATGCGCAAATATTGCTGCATCATGGGGGTGTGTTGGCTGCTGCTGTCTGTGGTCATTCGTTCCGGGTGCTGGTGATTCTATGGCTTAGGGATTGGCGCTATTTTTGGACCGGCAATGATACGTTGCCGAAGGCGAGAGGGCCAGACGCGCAGTTTTTTACGTGCCCGATCTGTTTTCCTCGGGTCAATCGTAAAAGAATGCTGTTGTTTGGACGATAGTGCCGTCTAGATCAACGGGACAGTTGCAGCATTGGCTGCACCACCTCAAAATCAGCACGTTGTATCCCCTTGCCTATCGTATTGAGCTGACTTAACTTATTCGCCATGAAATCCATGACTGTGACTTTAGCCCAGCAACTGGGGGCCCGACTGCATCAGCGGCAACTGCGTGTAACCACTGTGGAATCCTGCACCGGTGGCGGAGTAGCTGCGGCTATTACCGATATAGCCGGCAGTTCTGGCTGGTTTGATATGGGCTTTGTTACTTACTCCAACGCCGCTAAGCAGCAGTTGGTGGGCGTTAATGAGTTTACCCTGGCTAAGTTTGGCGCGGTGAGTGAACAGGTGGTGTGCGAAATGGCGCTGGGGGCTTTGGAGCGCTCAGGTGCCAATATAGCGGTGGCGGTAAGCGGCATCGCCGGGCCGGGTGGTGGCACCAAAGACAAACCCGTAGGGACTGTTTGGTTTGCCTGGGCCACCGATTTTACGACCAAGCCAGTTACTCAACTGCATAAGTACAACGGTGGTAGAGCCGAAGTGCGCAACCAATCGGTGATGACCGCTCTGCGGGGTTTGTTAGAGCTTGCGGGTTAAAACTACTGGATAAATAATCATGTACTGTTTTCATATACAGTATATTGTGCTAGCCTTCGGCTATACGAGTTCTGATCAATTCGTTGATAATTTCATCAGAATTGTCCCTGCAGTAATTTTTATGTTCTTGCAGTGATTTTTATTAAAGTCGCTTATAGCGACTCTTATATTTTTAATTTAACAAACATCAGAAGACAAACACCCGAGGTGGTTAATGGACGCAAATAAAGAAAAGGCCCTAACGGCGGCGCTCGCCCAAATTGAACGCCAATTTGGTAAAGGTACCGTAATGCGCATGGGAGATCGCGAGCAAGTTAAGGTACCGGCTGTGTCCACCGGTTCCATAGGCTTGGACGCCGCACTGGGAGTGGGCGGCTTGCCACGCGGGCGTATTGTCGAAATCTACGGCCCTGAGTCTTCTGGTAAAACTACCTTAACCTTGCAGGTCATTGCCGAGGCACAAAAAAAGGGAGGCACATGCGCCTTCGTCGATGCTGAACACGCCCTGGACCCCATATACGCCGAAAAACTGGGCGTTAATGTCGAAGATCTCATCGTTTCTCAGCCCGATACCGGCGAGCAGGCGCTAGAGGTTGCCGATATGTTGGTGCGCTCGGGTGCAATCGATGTTTTGGTGGTCGACTCCGTTGCTGCGCTCACGCCCAAAGCAGAAATCGAAGGCGAAATGGGCGATCACCACGTGGGTTTGCAAGCACGTTTGATGTCCCAGGCTTTGCGCAAAATTACCGGCAACATCAAAAGTGCCAATTGCCTGGCCATTTTCATTAACCAAATCCGCATGAAAATTGGTGTTATGTTCGGCTCGCCAGAAACCACCACCGGTGGTAACGCACTGAAGTTTTATTCCTCGGTACGGCTCGATATTCGCCGTATTGGTTCCATCAAAGACGGCGAAGAAGTTATCGGCAACGAAACCCGCGTTAAGGTGGTCAAAAACAAGGTGGCCCCGCCGTTTAAACAAGCTGAATTTCAAATTCTTTACGGCGAAGGCATTAACCTGTTGGGTGAGGTTATCGACTTTGGTGTGAAGCTCGGTTTAATCGACAAATCGGGTGCTTGGTACAGTTACCAAGGCGATAAGATTGGCCAGGGTAAAAACAACGTTATGCGTTTCTTGAAGGAAAACCCGAAAATTGCTCAAACCATCGAAGAGCAAATTCGCCTGCAGCTATTGCCCGAAAATACCAAGTCGGAAGAAGCCGAAAGTCCCGAAGACGCAGAGCCAGCAGAAAATTAATCGTGTGCGGAGTTACCCAAAGCGTCTAGCTCCAGGCGCTTTGGGTATTCGTTGAGATGCAAGTTTACACTGGGTAGTCGTTTTTGCGGGCCGGATTTCCGCACGGCGCACTTAGGGTTGTGCCAGTGGCAACAAGTATCTAAACATCAAGTATCTAAACATCAAGTATCTAAACATCTTTCGGAATTATCTCCATGGATGTTTTTTACATGGATAATTTCGAAAAGTACTAGCAGGCAAACAGAGTCGAGGCCGCCATCAGTTCTTCTCAATCGGATCTTACCAGCCAATTAAAAAACTACGTTTTGACGCTTCTGTCGAAGCGGGATTACCCCAGTGGCGAGCTAGCCGATAAGCTCGCTAATAAGTTTGGCCAGGCCGAAGGAATCAGCGCGCCCTTGATTGAGTCTGTGGTCGGTTGGGTCATTGAATTGGGCTATGTTAACGACGCCCGATATTGCCAGTTGTTTGTTGCATCTAGTGCCAACAAAGGGCGCGGCAGATTGCGTATTCAACAAGAACTTAGGCAAAAAAAGCTCGCCGGCGATCTCATCGATAATGCACTGGCTGGCCACGATATCGATTGGCAAGCGCTGGCCTTAGAAACTCTACAAAGAAAACACCGAATGCCACCTTCAACCCCCAACGATAAGGCCAAAGCCATTCGTTTTTTGCAGTATCGTGGTTTTTACCCGGAAGAAGTCTACGCCGCTGTTCACTCTTGGGAGCAGAGTGATTTGTCGAATGAGTGTTAATGGCTGTCACTTTTCAAAGTCAATCTGTACCATTACCCAACAAAATTAATAATTTGTGAATACTGGTTTTTGGCCATAGGTGGCGGTAATGCCGATCAGGCAGAAGTGTTTTTCGACCTTCACGTCGCAGGGCGCTTTAACAAAACCAGAATTTATCGAACTTAAGATCGACAAGTATTTTTGGATGTAAATTATGGATTCAAAACAATTCCGTGAAGCGCTAGGCAGCTTTGCGACCGGGGTGTGTGTGGTTACCACTGTTCCTCAATCCTCGCAGGATTCAACTTCGGAGAGTGGTCAACCTCAAAATGCTGCGCCAATTGGCATGACAATCAACTCATTCTCTTCGGTCTCGCTCGATCCACCGCTGATCTTGTGGAGTATTCAAACCAATTCCGATTGCTACGAGGTGTTCGATAAGGCTGAGTACTTTGGGGTCAGTGTGTTGAATGCGCAGCACGAGAATTTATCGAATACCTACGCTGCCAAAGATTCCCACACCCTGCAGGATGAGCACTACACGCTAGCAGACTCAGGCTGTCCGTTGTTGGTGGATTCGTTGGCAGACTTTGAGTGTAAAGTTTGGGCCAAATACCCCGGCGGTGACCACACAATTATTGTGGGTGAAGTGTTAAATATTCAGTCGCAACCCATGGGTTCACCTTTGGTGTTTTTTAAAGGTCAGTACCATCGTATCGATTGATCGACGCGCTTATTGGTGCAGGAGTCATCCGCCTGGCGGCCGCTCGCGTAATTATCCCCGTATTTGTATGCGGGGTTTTTTATGGTGGCAAAATATGTAAGCGCACTGGTTTTGGCATTGCTTATCGAAATACCGGTAATAGAGTCGGCATTGGCTTTTCCCGGTGAGCGCGAATTACCCGAATCACCGCCAGCGCACTACGAATTGGTGGGTGAGGCGCGCCTTTCTGTACTTTGGTTTGATGTGTACGATGCCAGTTTGCTGTCGAACAGTGGCCGGTATAATCCTTCCAGTGAGCCACTGCTGCTCAAGCTATCGTATTTGCGTGATATATCCCGCGAGCGGCTCATCAAGGAAACCCAAAAACAACTGAGAGATCAATTACCCGAGGCGAGATTGGCGAGCGCTTTAGAAGGGCTGCGCGCGATTTGGCCAGATATCGAAAAGGGCGATCGATTGGCATTTTGGCTGGCACCTAACGGTGCTGGGGGCTTTTACCACAATGGCAGGTTTTTGGGGGAAATGGCCGACGAACAATTTAATCGAGCTTTTATCGGCATTTGGCTGGCGGAAGATTCCCAGTACCCTAAGCTGGCGCAAGCGTTGCGGGGTGGTTCTGATTGAGCGACGAATACCGCGGTTCAGCCACGGTATTCGTCCACAGGCCGAGAATTTAAACACTGCGAGCACTCAAATCCCAACCTGCAAAAAACTTGCTAGCCGAGATGCGCTTCGTGCGGCTGTTGCATCGGCGACTCTTTGCAAAGGGCAATAAGCTGCTTGTCGATGGCTCGCAGAATCAAGCGACGGCTCAAAATACCCACCACTTTTTTATCCACGTTTAGTACCGGGTAAACTTTGGGCTTTTGTTGCAACATTTGCTGAGCAATGCTGAGCAGGTCGTCGTCTTCGTTGATGGTGAGGACTTCGGTTTTCATCACATCAGAAACTTGGGCGATTCGTTGATTGTAATAAAGCACCTGAATACAAGAACTTAAGCAATCCTGTTCTGATATCCAGCCGACCAGTTCACCAGAGTTGGATATTACCGGGCCGCCAATGACTTCGTGTTTAATCAATTCTCGAACTGCCTCAACCACCATTTCCTCGGGGGTGAATTTTACAAAATCGGTGGTCATGTAATCTGCAGCTTTCATTGAATCCATAGTTCTTTCCGCCTTTGGTCTACAGTGAATTTATTATTATGGTGAGCTTGTTGGGTTGTTCGCTAACTTGGGGTGACACAGGCCCTAGATAAACGATAGCTCGGTTTTTGGATTTGTGTCATTCACTTTCCTACAGGAAGCGTGAATAAACGAAGAATTTTCTCAATCTATTGTTCCGACTGCTGTTGGCTCTGTTGTTTTGCCAGAATGCGGTCTGCGGGAACGGTTAATTGAATAAGCAAGTATTCCGCCAGAGTTTGTGGGTAGTTTTGTTGTTCGATGGCTTGACCCATGGCCCACAGCCAAGCATCGCGATCATCTTGGCCAATCGGGAAGCGCGCGTGCCCGTTCACGATGTCGATGGGGCCATAGGTTTCGCGATAGAGTTTGGGGCCGCCCATCCAGCCGCAAAGAAATCGAAACAGTTTATCGCGGCTAATGCTCAAATCTGGTGCGTGCATGGCGCGAATTCTCTGAGTTCGCTCACTGGTGTCTAAAATATCGTAAAAACAATCCACCAGCTTTTTTACACCTGTCTCGCCACCAACGGCTTGAAAGGTGGCGTCGGCTTGCCCGTAAGAGGGAGTTGCTTGAGTCATAATCAATGCCTATCGAATGTACCAGCACACCCATTCGGTGGCGCTGTTGGTATTCTTTCTGCGGGTTGTCTTGAGGATTTCAACCCCATGGGCTATGCCCACTAAGCTTGTAACCGACTGCCACAGCTCCTGTTGATCGCACTGCTTTGGACTATGGCCCTCGCAGACAAAATCCACCAATCGTTTTTGACAATCGTCGTGTTCCTCGCAGGCCATGGGGCGTTTGGCGAAGTGAACCGGACGGGCAAACGTATGGCAGTGTGCGGCGCGCGCTTCGTTTTGTGCGGAGGCGTCGTTTGCGTTAAGTGGAGGGTAACTAGTTTGCTCCTGTAGCTTTTGTAGGGGCGAGCAAAAACCCAGCGTGGCAAAACTGCTCAACAGCAGACCAATGGCCAGAGAAATCCCACTTAGCGACAATCCTCACCCTCCTATGCAATGCTCAATGAGGCACACTCAATCGGCCAGAAAATCCAGGCTATTGTGTTTGCCGTGAGTACTTAGAGCTCGGGTTTAAGCCATTAGTGCGATTTGGGCAGTGTAAAATCAATAACGATGACTAAATTTGATGTAAATCGTTTTTGTCTTAATTAGGGTCGACTTGTTTGTGGCGAGGCTGTTAGCTCACTAACAGCCGTTCGAGTATGCCCTCGTAGATGCTGGACGTGTTATCGAGATCGCTGAGGCTCACGCACTCGTTAATTTGGTGAATCGTGGCGTTGATAGGGCCTAATTCGATAACTTGTGCACCGGTGGGGGCAATAAAGCGGCCATCGGAGGTGCCGCCGGAGGTAGACAGTTGTGTATCAATGCCCGTGGCCGATTTAATCGCAGCAACCGTTGCATCCACCAAATCGCCGGGTGGAGTGAGAAACGCTTGTCCGCTCAATCGCCATTCCAATTGGTAGTCTAATCCGTGTTTGTCGAGAATGGCCTCGGTTCTGGCTTTTAGTTGTTGGTCGGTCACTTCGGTGGAGAAGCGAAAGTTAAATAGTGCCTGCAAAGTGCCGGGCACCACGTTGGTGGCACCGGTGCCGGCGTTGATGTTGGAAATTTGGAAGCTGGTGGCCGGAAAATACTCGTTGCCTTCATCCCACTGCTCGTTGGCCAATTCGGCCAGTGCCGGCATGGCCTTGTGAATGGGGTTTTTAACCTTGTGAGGGTAGGCCACGTGGCCTTGCACGCCGTTAACCGTGAGCCAGCCGCCTAAGCTGCCGCGTCGGCCATTTTTAATGATGTCGCCGGCCTTATCAGTGCTGGAAGGCTCGCCCACTAAGCACCAGGTGATCGCCTCGTTGCGCGCTTGTAACCATTCCACCACTTTAACCGTGCCGTAGGTGGCCGGGCCTTCTTCGTCGCTGGTAATCAAAAAACCAATGCGACCTTGGTGATCCGAATGATTGGCAACAAACCGCTCGCAAGCAGTCACCATGGCCGCGAGAGAGCCTTTCATATCGGCTGCTCCTCGACCATAGAGCATGTCTTCGCTGATGGTGGCTTGAAAGGGGGGATGTTGCCATTCGGATTCGGGGCCTGTGGGCACCACATCGGTGTGCCCGGCAAATACAAACAAAGGCCCGCTGTCGCCGCGCACCGCCCAGAGATTTTGTACCTGTTGTTCGCCTTCGCCCCAGGTGAGAATCTGGCAGTCAAAGCCGATGGCGCTTAATCGCTCGGCCATCAACACTTGGCAGCCCTCGTCTTTGGGGGTTACCGAAGGGCGCTCGATCAGTGCTTGAGTGAGCTGAACAGTGGCAGACAGTGTGGTCATGAAGGCAATATCCGTCGATTAGTTGTGTGCGTGCAGCTCTTCGTTAAGCTCAATGGCCGATTTGTTGGTTTTGCATTCAACCGTGCCGGTAATGGAGTGACGACGGAACAACAGGTCGCTCTTGCCGGCCAAATCGCGCGCTTTAACTTTTTCGACTTCCTGGCCAGATTCGTCCAACACCGATACCAGGGTGCCGGCGGTGATGTATAAACCAGACTCCACGGTACAGCGATCACCCAGGGGAATACCAATGCCGGCATTGGCGCCTAGTAAACAGCCTTCGCCTACCGAAATCACAATGTTGCCGCCGCCCGACAACGTACCCATGGTGGAGCAACCGCCGCCCAAATCGGAGCCTTTGCCCACCATAACGCCTGCGGAAATGCGGCCTTCGATCATGCCTGGGCCTTCGGTACCGGCGTTAAAGTTTACAAAACCTTCGTGCATAACCGTGGTGCCTTCGCCAATGTACGCGCCCAAACGAACCCGTGCAGTGTGCGCAATACGCACGCCGGTGGGAACGACGTAGTTGGTCATTTTCGGGAATTTGTCCACGCAATCTACGTCCAGCAATTCGCCTTGAATACGGGCTTGCAGCATACGCTCTGGCAACTCGGCCAAATCGATGGCACCTTGGTTGGTCCAGGCAACATTGGGCAATACGCCAAACATGCCGCTTAAGTTAACGCCGTGGGGCTTCACTAAACGGTGCGATAACAGGTGCAGTTTTAAGTAGGCTTCTGGCGTTGAGCTTGGCTCGCCGTCGTCTGCTAAAAGCGTGGCAACCAGAGGGCGCTGGCTTTCGGTTAAGCTCTTGGCGATTTGCGCCAGTTCGCCATCCACCGATTCTAAGGCGCCGGCCAATTCTGAAGCTTGCTCTGAGGTCAGAGCAATGGCTGAGTTGCCACCCTCGTAGCCCACAATGGTTTCGATGGCGCTAGTAATGTCGTCGCTCGGGTTGAGTCGTGGCGAGGGGTAAAAAACTTCCAACCAGTCGCCCTGGCCATTTTGTGTGCCTACACCGAGGCCTAAACTGAATAAACGGGTCATGTCGAGATCCTTTGCAAATTCTAATGAGTTGTTACGGCTGATGATTAGGGCGTCTGCTGTGGCGCAGGTGTAATCAGCGCGTTTTAGTGTTTTGAAGACCGTATTGTTGCGGTTAGAACGGCTACTGTGATGCCAGCAGCGATTGGTAGTGCTCGGCTTTAAAGCCTACGTGTCTTTGCTCGCCGGTATCCAGCACTGGCCGCTTGATCAACGTTGGCTGCTGGCAAATAAGCGCCGGGGCCTTATCGCTGAGCGCTTGCGCTTTTTCGGCGTCGCTGAGTTGCTTCCACGTTGTGCTGCGCTTATTCACCAGGGTTTCGGCACCGAGTTCCTGCAACCACGATTGCACCAGCGGCGCGTCGAGCCCGTCCTCGCGAAAATCGTGAAATTGATACGCCACTTGGTTCGCTTCCAGCCACTTGCGGGCTTTTTTTACCGTATCGCAATTTTTAATGCCGTATAACGTCAGCATGGTTGTGCGTTTCCTTGATTGGATGAGGGCCGGATTTAATCGGCCGGGCAAAAAAGGTGGGCAATCATAGCAAAGATTCGTATCGGCATCATCGGCTGGTTTAGCACCGAAATCAGGGCTTCTGAAGTTTTTTGGGGTGCTTGCGATTGGGGTAGCAGGTTGTGCAAATCTCGCACACGCGGCCATCGCAGCCCCGTGCTGAGCAGAACTCGCGCCCGTAGTAAATGATCTGCAGATGCAAGGCATTCCAACGCTCTTTGGGGAACAGGCGCTTTAAGTCTTTTTCGGTTTGAGCAACGTTTTTGCCATTGGTTAGTCCCCAGCGCTGTGCCAGCCGATGAATGTGGGTGTCTACAGGAAAAGCCGGCTCACCAAACGCCTGAGCCATCACCACACCGGCGGTTTTGTGGCCGACGCCTGGCAGTTGTTCCAAGGCTTCGAAGGTGTTGGGTACCTCTCCGTCGTACTGCTCCACCAAAATTTGTGAGAGTTTGGCAATGGCCTTGGATTTCTGCGGCGACAGGCCGCAGGGGCGAATAATGGCCTGGATGGCGTCCACGCTTTGATGGCTCATGTCCCAGGGGTTATCGGCCAGCTGCCAGAGCTTGGGGGTGACTTGATTGACCCGCTCATCGGTGCACTGGGCCGATAGCAGAACCGCCACCAGCAGTGTGTAAGGGTCCTTGTGGTCCAGCGGAATGGGCGGCTCGGGATACAAACTTTGCAGCTTGGCTAGAATAAACGCCACGCGCTCGGGCTTGGTGAGGTTTTTGCGGGTTTCTAGAGGCGGCGGCAAGTCGGTCACGGTTTTAAATGCTCCACAAAGCGCACAATTCGCTCTGCCGCCTCCAGGCATTCGTCCAGCTCCGCCACCAGCGCCATGCGCACATGACGACTGCCGGGATTGCAGCCGTGCGCCTCGCGGGCCAGATAGCTGCCGGGTAATACGGTGACGTTTTCTTCGGCAAAAAGGGCGCGGGCAAAATCGCAATCGTCGATGGGCGTTGCTGCCCAAAAGAAAAACGCCGCATCGGGCTTTTGCACGGGCAGAGCGCGGCGCAAAATGGGCTCTACCTGAGTAAATTTTTCGCGATAGATGGCACGGTTTGCCTCTACGTGGGCCTCGTCGTTCCAAGTGGCGATGCTGGCCAGTTGCACCGGCAGTGGCATGGCCGAACCGTGGTAGGTGCGATAGGTTAAAAAGGCATCGATGAGTGTTTGATCGCCGGCAACAAACCCGGAGCGCAAGCCGGGTAGGTTGGAGCGCTTAGACAGACTCTGAAAAACCATGCAGCGTCGGTAGTCAGTGCGCCCGGTGGCCTCGCACACCGACAGCAAGCCCGTGGGTGGCTCATCAAAATAAATTTCGGAATAGCACTCGTCGCTGGCGATTACAAAATCGTACTGATCGGCCAGGGCCAGGAGTTGCTGCAGTTGCTCGCTGCCGATTACCGCACCGGTTGGATTGCCAGGATTACACAGGTAAATGAGTTGGCAGCGCTGCCACGCGGATTCGGGAACCTGATCAAAATCCGGCAGATACTGGTTTTCGGCTAGGCAATTGAGGAAGTAGGGCTCGGCACCGGCCAACAGCGCAGCGCCTTCGTAAATTTGATAAAACGGGTTGGGCATTAGCACCAGCGGTGCGGATTTTCGATCGATTATCGCTTGGGCGAAGGCAAACAGTGCCTCGCGGGTGCCATTAACGGGCAAGACTTGCTGGTCGCTTAAATGACGAAGCTGATAGCGACGCGTGGCCCAATCTGCGGCAGCACAGCGCAGTTCGGGCGTGCCCGAGGTTAGCGGATAGCGGTTAAATCCGTCCAGGTGATCGACCAGGGTTTGCAAGGCAAAGGCCGGGGCCGGGTGTTTGGGTTCGCCAATGGACAAGGCGATGGGCGAGCGGTCGGCTGGCGGCGTAATGCCCACCTTTAGCGCCGCCAACTTTTGAAACGGGTAGCTCTGCAGAGCGTTTAAGTCTGGATTCATGGGATTATCGGTGGGCAGGGTTGACTCTTAGGCCAGAGCTTTGGCGTCTTGGGCCTGGTTTTGTTCGTCCAATTGGCGGCGAATTTCGCTTTGCAGGTGCTCACACAAGTGTGCATCGCTGAGCGGTTCGCCGTCGGGGTCGCAAATCATAAACATATCTTCCACGCGCTCGCCGAGCGTGGAAATACGCGCGCTGGTGAGGTGGACATTTAAATCCAAAAAGATTTGACCAATACGCGCCAGCAGGCCAGGGCGATCCGGTGAGATGACTTCCAGCAAGGTTTGGCCACTGATCAAATCGTTGTAGATGCCGGTTTGTGTGGGCATGCGGAAGTGCTTGAGCTCGCGCGGAGTGCGGCGATGAATACTGGCCGAGTCGTCGGTGTGCATGGCCAGCTCTTGGCTAAGGGTGGTTTGGATTTTATCCAAACGCTCGGTGTCGTCGCCAATGGCTTCGCCGTTTTGGTCCAGCACGTAATAATGATTGATGGTAATGCCGGTTTGGGATTCGTAAATGCGCGCTTCCTGAATGTTCAGGTTTAAGTGGTCGAGGGTAGACGCAGTGGTGGAAAACACGTTTTTGCGATTTATGGTGCGAATGAAAATTTGCGTGGCGCGAGTGGCGTGAGCACCGGTGGCCGTATTGAAGGCAACCACAACATCGGCACAGTTACTGTCGACAACCGCGGCGGTTTGCCAGGCGATATCCAAGTGGTGTTCGCGGACAAAATAATCTTCGTTAATGTCACCCCAAATATCCCGCGCCTGGGGCTCGGAAACGCCTTTGTCTTCGAGCTTAAACAAGGCCAGGTGCTGGGTTTCTTCCACCACATACTGGCGATCGACGGTGTTCTCCAGGCCTCGGCGGAGCAGGCGCTTGGTTTCCATGTACAACTGGCGCATCAACGAGGCGCGCCAGTTGTTCCAAATATTGGGATTGGTGGCGCGCATATCGGCGACGGTGAGCGTATACAGATAGTCCAGGTGCTCTTGATCGCCCACTTTTAAAGCAAAGTTGTGCACCACTTCGGGATCGCCAATATCCTGTTTTTGCGAGACGGACGACATGGTTAAGTGGTTTTCGACCAGCCAAGTCACCAAATTTGTATCGCGCCGGCTAACGTTGTGTCGCTGGCAAAAGGCTTCTGCGTCTTTGGCGCCTAAAATAGAGTGATCGCCGCCACGTCCCTTGCCAATGTCGTGGAACAGGCCAGCAATTACCAGGAGTTCGGGGCTGCGCAAGCCCGAGTAGATGTAGTGCGCCACCGGAAAATCTTCGCGCCCGGCCTCGGTGGCGAATTCCTGGATATTTTTAATCACCAATAACGTGTGCGCATCTACGGTGTAAATATGAAACAAATCATGCTGCATCTGCCCCGTAATCCGGCCAAATTCCGGTAAATAGCGCCCAAGTACGCCGTAACGCTTCATGCGCCGCATTACATCGAACAAACCGGATGGCGTTTGCAGCAGGTTTCTAAATAATTCGATATGGCGCGGATTGTTGCGATAGTTTTCGTCGATGATTTCCCGGCATTCGCGGATTTGGCGAATGGTGGCTGCGCGCACGCCTTTGATATTGGAGTCTTGCGCCATGATGGCGAAAATCTCGAGCAGCGCTTCGGGATGGCGCTCGAAGACGTAATCGTCGGTGGCTTCGATAAACTGATTGTTGAGCTGAAAGCGCTGGTTAATGGGTTTAATGTCTTGGTATTCGTCTTTGTGAAGAATGGCTTCGCTCAAGTATTGCAGCAGCACATCGTTGAGTTCGCGCAGCGACAATACCACGCGATAGTACCAGTGCATGAATTGTTCAACGGCCAGGCGTTTTTCGGAGTTGCTATAGCCAAAAATCAGCGCCAATTCGGTTTGGTAATTGAACAGCAAGCGTTCTTCGGCCCGGCCCGCGAGCAAATGCAGCCCGTACCGCACACGCCACAGGAATTCCTGGCCACCGTGCAAAACCGCCAATTCGCGAGCGTTGATAAAGTTCTGGCCTTCCAGGTCGGCTAGGTTATCCACGCCGAAAAAGCGTTTGGTTACCCAGGAGATGGTTTGAATATCGCGCAGACCGCCCGGTGCGTTTTTGATATTGGGCTCTAGATTGTACTCGGTAAAGCTGTACTTCTGGTGGCGCTTTTCTTGTTCTTCGAGCTTGGCCACAAAAAAATCGGCGGCGTTCCAAACCTGATTGGGGGCCACGGCGCTCCTCAGTTGTTTGGCCAGATAACCGGGGCCAACAATGGCGCGGCACTCCATCATATTGGTAACAATGGTGATGTCTTCGCTGGCTAACTTTGTGCACTGCTCGATGGTGCGCACGCTGTGGCCGATGTCCAGGCCGATGTCCCACAGCAACATCACAAAGCGTTCGATGTTAGTGGCTTGAGATTCTACCTCGTCTTCAAGGAATAAAATGAGGATGTCGATATCGGAGTAGGGGTGCAATTCTTCTCGGCCATAGCCGCCCACCGCCAATAGGCCGCAGTCCTCGCACCATTCAAAGCTGTGCCAGGCGTAGTGCAAAATGCAATCGACGAATACGGCCCGCTCACGCACTAGCGAGCGTATATCTGCACCATCCCAAAAGCGTTTGTCGAAATGGGCATTGGCCGCCTCAATGGCATCCTTAAAGACGCTGATGCGATCTTCCGAGGTGGCCAGGTTTTGGCGAAAGGTGTCTTGATCAAAAAAGACCAGGGGCAGTGAAAAATAGGGTGCCTGCACTAAAAGCTTTCCTCACCGCGAGCGGTTAATACTTCAACGCCATCGGCCGTAACGGCCATGGTGTGCTCCCATTGAGCACTTAAACGACCGTCTTTGGTTTCTACCGTCCAGCCGTCTTTCTTTAATTTGGTGGTGGCTTTGCCGGCGTTTACCATGGGCTCGATGGTAAACGTCATGCCTTCTTGCAATTCCATGCCTGTGCCCGGTTTGCCATAGTGCAGTACTTGTGGGTCTTCGTGGAATGCCAAGCCAATACCATGACCGCAGTACTCGCGCACCACGGAGTAGTAGTTTTTCTCAGCGTGGGTTTGAATCACGTGGCCGATATCACCGAGGCGAGTGCCGGGCTTAACGATCTCTATACCTTTATAGAGGCATTCTTGCGTGATCTTGATCAGTCGTTCGGCGTGCGGTGCCACTTTGCCCACGCCGAACATTTTACTGGTGTCGCCATGAAAACCTTCGTAGATGACCGTGACATCAATGTTGATGATGTCGCCATCCTTTAAGATTTTTTTCTCAGTCGGAATGCCGTGACATACCACATGGTTAACCGATGTACAGATGGATTTGGGAAAGCCTTTGTAGTTAAGCGGCGCGGGAATGGCTTTTTGCTCGTTGACGATATAATCGTGGCAAATCTGATCGAGCTCGCCGGTGGTAACGCCGGGTTTAACATAGTCACCAATCATCTCCAGAACTTCGGCGGCCATTCGCCCGGCGACGCGCATTTTTTCGATTTGTTCGGGAGTTTTTAGGGTGATATTGCTCATAAATTCACTGCATTGGTTGGTGGTTCGAAAAGCCAGCGACCGGAAATGTTGGATTTTTACCGGCCAGTGTCGATCAAAACCCGTGATTGTAACCCAACGCCTTGTTGGTCGGTAGGTTGCAATCGTCGCAAAAGCCTTCTATTTGTATTTTCAGTTACTGTTAAGCCCTTAATATTAAAGGGTTTTTGTTGGGCGGCTGTTGCTTTCAGTGTAGCTTCGATTCACTGCCCTGTGCGAATAACCGGTCGCGACGGTTTGGGCTTTTGACCTTTTGTTTATTAAAAATACGCCAATTGATGCTGTTTGTCTGGTGATTGTCGGGCGGTTATGGTATAAAGCGCGCCTTCTGAAAATACCGCCTAAGTTTCGCCTTTGAGGTGAAGCTGGGTAATTAACCGTCGCACCCGTTTTAGCGGGGCGATTTATCGTCACACATGTACCGTCACAATCGCCTGGGTGCTTCTGCAAATAACGGTTTAACGGCCAGTTATCGAAAGAGGTTGGTGTTTTGGGGTGCATGGAGGCTTAACCCATACAATTAGGATTAATACTATGCCACAAGTAAGCATGCGCGACATGTTGCAGGCTGGTGTGCACTTTGGCCACCAAACCCGCTACTGGAACCCAAAAATGAACAAGTTCATCTTTGGTGCCCGCAATAAAATTCATATCATCAACCTGGAGTACACTGCTCCTGCGTTTAATGAAGCCTTAGAAATCGTTCGCAAAATGGCCTCCAGCAAGAAAAAAGTCTTGTTTGTGGGTACCAAGCGCGCAGCTCAAAAGAGCATTCGCGAGCAAGCCGAGCGTTCGGGTCAGCCGTTTGTTAGCCATCGCTGGTTGGGTGGAATGTTGACCAACTACAAAACCATTCGTGCCTCTATTCGTCGTTTCCGTGAGCTAGAAGCTCAAAGTCAGGACGGGACCTTCGAAAAGCTCACCAAAAAAGAAGCCTTGATGCGCACTCGCACCATGGAAAAACTCGATCGTTCCATCGGTGGTATCAAAGACATGGGTGGCTTGCCTGATGCGTTGTTTGTTATCGACGTTGAGCACGAGCGCATCGCCATTCAGGAAGCCAATAAATTGGGTATTCCGGTAATTGGTGTGGTTGATACTAACAGCAGCCCAGAAGGCATCGACTACGTAATTCCAGGTAACGACGACGCTATTCGCGCCATTCGTTTGTACACCACCGCTATTGCCGATGCGTGTTTGGAAGGTGCCGCCGATGCGCAGGCTCCTGTTAAAGACGAATACGTAGAAGAAGCCCAAGAAGGCGAGGCTCCTGAAGCCGCTGCCGAGTAAGCGATTCCAATAAGCGCCCGGTTGTCACAAAACTGGCACATGGGCGCGCTATAAAACCTCGTTTCTGCCGGCCGTTCGGGACCGAAAGAGAGCTTTCCTCCAGTCGTCGCAAAGTGTGCGATGTATAAAACGATTGGCAATTGCTTCACAGTAGGAAAAGCGTGCTCAGCCGGCGCAATTGCACATAGGCAATTGTAAAAAAATCTGTAAATGGAGGTGTATCCTCCGTTTTCTCAATCAATCGAATTCTTTTAAGAGGATAGGACAATGGCAGCCGTATCTGCAGCCTTGGTAAAAGACCTCCGTGAGCGTACCGGTTTGGGTATGATGGAGTGTAAAAAAGCCCTTTCAGAAGCCAATGGTGACATCGAACTTGCGATCGAAAACCTGCGTAAAGCCAGTGGCTTAAAAGCCGCTAAAAAAGCTGACCGCACTGCCGCCGATGGTGTTGTAGCTGCAAAAGCCGCTGAAGACGGCAGTTACGCTGTATTGCTAGAAGTGAACAGCGAAACCGACTTCGTTGCTCGCGACGAAGGCTTCTTGGGTTTTGTTAACACCGTGTTGGACAAAGCTTTCGCCGATAAGCAAACCGATGTAGCAGCTTTGATGGCAGGCGAATTGGAAGATTTGCGCGAGAAATTGGTACAGAAAATTGGTGAAAACATTTCTGTGCGTCGTGTGTCTGTGGTTGAAGCCAACGGCGGTGCGGTAGGTGCTTACGTTCACTCCAACAACCGCATTGCTTCGGTTGTAGAGCTAACCGCTGACAGTGCCGACATTGCTCGTGAAATTGCTATGCACGTTGCAGCGGTTAACCCACGCGTTAACAAGCCAGAAGACATGCCTGAAGAAGTCGTTCAGCAGGAAAAAGACATCATCAAGGCGCAGCCAGATATGGAAGGCAAGCCTGACAACATCGTTGAAAAAATGATGGTGGGTCGAATCAACAAATTCCTTAAGGAAAACAGCTTGGTTCAGCAGCCGTTTGTAAAAAACCCTGATCAAACCGTTGGCGAGTTAGCCAAAGAAGCCGGCGGCGACGTTGCCAGTTTCGTTCGTTTTGAAGTGGGCGAAGGCATCGAGAAAGAAGAAGTCGACTTTGCTGCAGAAGTTGCCGCTCAGGTAGAAGCTTCTAAATAAGGCCATTTTTGCTGATCGGCGTTATTTAAAAAGGGGAAAGCTCGGCTTTCCCCTTTTTTATTTTCCCTTCGTTAGTTGTTCCATTCCCTTCGGCTTTTCCACAGTTTTACATTTGGGCTAACCAGTAAGTCACCGCCCACTCTTAGCTTGTCCGCTTCTAGTCATCATTGGTGAAATGGCTTGTGAAATTGCTTCGTCTTCCTGTTACACTGCGCACAATTTTTATTTGGTGGAGCGATAAAGGATGCCGTCAGCCCGGGATAAAAAATACAAGCGCATTTTGTTAAAGCTCAGTGGTGAGCAATTAGTCGGGGAGGAAGGCTTCGGAATCGATCCCAAAGTACTCGACAAAATGGCCCTGGAAATTGGCCAGTTAGTGGGGATTGGCGTACAAGTCGGTTTAGTAATTGGCGGTGGCAACCTGTTCCGAGGTGCTGCATTAAATGCTGCGGGTTTGGATAGGGTTACGGGCGATCACATGGGGATGTTGGCCACAGTGATGAATGCCCTGGCCATGCGCGATGCGCTGGAGCGGTCTAACATTACGTGCAGTGTGATGTCAGCCATTCCCATGAGCGGCATTGTGGAACATTACGATCGCCGCCGCGCCATTCGCTTTTTAGAGTCTGGCGAAGTGGTAATCTTTGCAGCCGGTACTGGCAATCCGTTCTTCACAACCGATTCTGCCGCCTGCTTGCGTGGCATTGAGGTCGAGGCGGATTTGGTGCTTAAAGCAACCAAAGTGGACGGCGTTTACACTGCCGACCCAATGAAAGATCCCAACGCTGTAAAATACGATCGCTTGAGCTTTGACGAAGCCCTGGCCAACAAGCTGGGCGTGATGGACTTAACGGCAATGTGCCTGTGCCAAGAGCATCGATTACCTGTACGCGTATTCCAAATGGCCAAGGCCGGAGCGCTGCTGAATATAATTACCGGAGGCTCAGAAGGTACCCTCATCGAAGAACCCGAGGCGAGCCAATAACCTCTGAGGGCAATATTGCTGGAGAACACAATGATAGACGATATAAAAAAAGATCTAGAATCGCGTATGGCCAAGTCTGTTGAGGCGCTTGGTCACAACTTTAACAAAATTCGTACGGGTCGCGCGCACCCGAGCTTGCTCGATGGCATTACCGTGAGCTATTACGGTGCCGACACGCCGCTAAGCCAGGCGGCCAACGTCAGTGTTTTGGACGCCCGAACGCTGTCCATCAGCGCCTGGGACAAGTCGTTAGTGCCAGAAATCGAAAAAGCCATTATGAAATCGGACTTGGGGTTGAATCCTTCCACCACCGGTGAGTTGATCCGCCTTCCCATGCCGCCGTTAACCGAGGAAACGCGTAAAGGCTTTATCAAAACCGCGCGTCAGGAAGCTGAGCAGGCGAGAGTATCGATTCGCAACATTCGTCGCGATGCCATTACCGAACTGAAAAACCTGCAAAAAGAGAAAGAAATCAGCGAAGACGACGAACGTCGCGCGGCGGATGAAGTGCAAAAAATTACCGATCGATTTATAGCCAATGTTGATAGCGCTCTGGCCGATAAAGAAAAGGATTTGATGGAAATATAAAATCGGGCTGGCAGTACGCGCAATCAGAGGTAAGTGTGACGACAGAATCTTTACGCCACGTGGCGATTATCATGGACGGTAACAATCGCTGGGCGAAACAGCGAGGGCAAATAAGCGCAAGTGGTCATAAAGCTGGCGTTGAGCGGATTCGCGATGTGCTCAATGCGTGCACCGATCACAACATCGATATTATTACGTTATTTGCCTTTAGCAGCGAAAACTGGCGTCGCCCACCGACTGAAGTCGAAGCGTTGATGAGCTTGTTTTTAAGCTATTTAAAACGCGAGGCCAAAAAATTGCGCGCCGAACAGGTTAAAATCCGTGTAATCGGCGATCGCTCTCGGTTCAGTCCGCGCATCCAAAAAGCCATTGGCGAGGCCGAGGCCATTGCCAGCGTAGGTCACCGTACATTGGTAATTGCGGCCGATTACGGTGGCAAGTGGGACATTGCCAATGCCGCTAAACAGTTGGCGCAAAAAGTGGCTGATGGCGAGTTGTTGCCCGAGAAAATCGATGAAGATCAACTCGGGCAGCACATTGCGCTGGCCGATTTGCCGCCCGTGGACTTGTTGATTCGCACCGGTGGTGAGTTGCGCATTAGCAACTTTCTGTTGTGGCAGTGCGCCTACGCGGAATTCTATTTTACCGATGTCTTTTGGCCCGACTTCGATGAGGCGCAGCTAACCCTGGCGGTTGATGCATTTTATCAGCGCCAGCGTCGTTTCGGAGGCCGGACTTCCCACAGTGGTCAATCGGGGATCGCGAGTGCTTAAACAAAGAGTCATGAGTGCCGTGATTATGGCGCTGGTGTTTCTTGCCGTATTGTTTGCCCTGCCGCCCATCGGCTTTTTTGGCTTCGTTACTCTGGGTACGGCAATTGCTGCCTGGGAGTGGGCGAACTTGGCCGGTGTGTCCTGTCGTATCCGCAAATCCGCTTACGTGGTTGCGCTAGTATCGGTGGTGGCGATTTGTGCGCTGCTGATTGGCTTCGATGCCGATTACATTCCTCTCAATAAACCGTTCCTGCAGACTTTACTCATTGTTAGCCTAGCTTGGTGGGGTGTGGCCTTGTTGTGGGTGCAGGGTTATCCCTCCAGCACAGTATTGTGGGGCTCGACACCAGCCCGTTTGTTGATGGGGGTGTTTGTGTTGGTACCGGCTTGGATTGGTCTGTTTTTTATTCGCTCTCACGACCAGGGCAGTTGGCTGGTGCTGTTGCTCGTGGCCATTGTCGCCTGCGCGGACATCGGCGCCTATTTTGCCGGCAAGCGCTTTGGTCGCCATCGTTTAGCGGCTACGGTCAGCCCGGGTAAGTCCTGGGAGGGGTTTGTAGGTGGGCTCTTTGCCAGTGTGATTTTTGCGTTAATTGTTGGTCAAGTGTGGGCACCCACCGAGCGTTTATGGTTGCTGGCCTTGGTTGCGCCGACGGCGTTGGTGTCGGTAGTGGGCGATTTGCTGGAGAGTATGGTCAAGCGCCATCGCGGCGTAAAAGATAGTGGATTAATTCTGCCCGGTCACGGCGGTGTGTTGGATCGTGTCGATGGCATTACCGCCGCTGTGCCCGTATTTGCGTTGACGTTATTAATCACTGGTATGCCTGTTTCGGGCTCTATTTGATGGTTTAGTGCCCATTCAGGACATGTTCACATGCAAAACATCACTCTTTTAGGATCCACAGGTTCGATTGGTCGCAGCACATTGGATGTTATTGCTCGCCATCCGGAGCGATTTTCTGTGTTTGCTCTCACCGCCAATACGCAGGTGGGTCTGATGCTTGAGCAGTGCGCAGCCTTTCGGCCGCAATTCGCCGTACTTAGCAGCGAAGCCCTGGCTCAGGAGTTGCGCGATCGATTAGCGGAGCAAAAGATTGCTACCGAGGTGCTGGTGGGTACTGCTGGCTTGCGTGAGGTTGCATCGGCCAGCGCCGTAGATACGGTCGTGGCCGCCATTGTTGGCGCTGCCGGATTGGAACCTACTTTGGCGGCAGTAACCTCCCGCAAAAAGGTGCTATTGGCCAATAAAGAGTCGCTGGTAATGGCCGGAAAAGTATTCATGGACGCGGTGGCAGAAAACGGTTGCCAATTGCTGCCCGTCGACAGCGAGCACAACGCTATTTTTCAGTGTTTGCCCAGTAATTACACGAGTATGGCTGCCACTGGTGTAGAGCGTATTCTATTAACCGCCTCGGGTGGTCCGTTTCGCACCACCGATGTGGCTCAGCTGGCTTCAGTAACGCCCGAGCAAGCTTGCGCCCATCCCAATTGGTCGATGGGTCAGAAGATTTCGGTCGATTCGGCCACAATGATGAACAAAGGCTTGGAATTAATCGAAGCCTGCTGGCTATTTAAGGCCGAGCCCGCGCACATACAAGTGGTAATTCACCCGCAAAGCGTTATTCATTCAATGGTTCAGTACAGCGATGGCTCGGTATTGGCGCAGTTGGGCAACCCTGATATGCGCACGCCCATTGCACATGCGCTATCCTGGCCCGAGCGTATAGAATCTGGAGTAGCGCCGCTGGATTTATTGTCCGTGGCGCGTTTGGACTTTGAACCGCCAGATTTTGTGAGGTTTCCCTGCTTGGAAATCGCCATTCATGCGGCCAATGAGGCCAACACCACGGCCGCGGCAGTGAACGCGGCTAATGAAATTGCGGTCGAAGCGTTCCTGGCAAAAAAAATCGGCTACATGACGATTGCTCAAGTCATTACCGAGGTGCTGGAGCGCGCGCAAACACCCGTCGCCAGTGATTTGGCCACAGTGCTGGAGGTCGATCGCGAGGCGCGACAGCTAGCGTTCGAGCGTATTACGCATTTGAGCGGTTAGTGGCTAACAAACTGAACAAACCTTTGGTTTATTCTAGATTTTTTAACGTGGGATAAACGCCACACGCGTCCGTTCTTAGAGACGTTTAATTCGAGAGTGTAAATACTGTGCTGACACTGTTTTGGTTTTTGGTTGCCCTTGGGGTGCTAGTAACTTTCCACGAATTTGGCCACTACTACGTCGCCCGTTTGGCGGGCGTAAAAGTGCTGCGGTTTTCCGTGGGATTCGGTAAGCCGCTGTATTCCTGGAAGGATAAACGCGGTACGGAATTTTCGCTGTCGGCTATTCCGCTGGGCGGTTACGTTAAAATGCTGGACGAGCGCGAAGGGCCCGTCGATGAAGCCGAGCGCCCCCAGGCATTCACTCAAAAAAACGTTTGGGCGCGCATTGCCATTGTTTCTGCCGGGCCGTTGGCCAATTTTTTATTAGCAATCTTCCTATTTTGGGTAACTTTTCTGCCTCCCGATACCACAGTCGCACCTGTTGTAGGCTCGGTAATCGAGGATTCTGTTGCCGAAAAAGCGGGTTTGGAGCCCGGCGTGGAAATTATCGCCATAGATGGCTCGGCCACTCCCTCCTGGACGGCCGTCAACCAAGCACTGCTGAAGCGCCTGGGCGAAAGCGGCAATTTAAGCCTGACCGTTCAATACCCCGAGTCCGATCTGCAGTACGAATCCAATGTTTATTTAAATGAATGGCTAAAAGGCGACGATTCACCCAACGCCTTGCAAGGCTTGGGTATCGAGGTGTTTCGGCCCGATGCTGAGCCTGTGGTGGGCACTATTGGCGAAGGTACACCGGCACAAACGGCCGGTTTGGAGCTCGGCGATGAATTCATCGCCATTGATGGCCAAGTACTGGAGAGCTGGCAGGCGCTGGTGGATAAAGTTCGGCCCAGTCCCGGTCAGCCGTTGGTGTTTACAGTGCTGCGCGACGGTAAAACGCTGGATTTAACCATTACTCCGGCAGCGGTGGACGATAATGGCGAGACCATCGGCCAGATTGGGGTGGCACCGGTTCAACCATGGCCAGAAAGCATGCTGCGCCATTACAACCGATCTGTGCCCGAAGCCTTTGTGGCAGCGTTGCAAGAGTCTTGGGATACCTCGATTTTCGTGTTTGTTTCTATTAAAAAGCTGATCGTTGGTGAGATTTCCACGAAAAACTTGAGTGGGCCATTTACCATTGCTAAAGTGGCGGGCGATTCTGCCGAGGCCGGCTGGATTGTCTTTCTCAGTGTCCTGGCGATGTTGAGCATTAACCTCGGTGTGCTCAATTTACTGCCTATTCCCGTGTTGGATGGCGGTCACTTGTTGTTCTATTTGGTTGAGGCGGTTAAAGGCAGTCCGGTATCGGAGCGAATTCAATTGATCGGCTATCAGGTTGGTCTTTTTTTAGTGGCCGGGATCATGATTTTGGCCTTTTACAACGACATCGTTCGAATATTTCAGGGCCAATTGTTTGGCTAGTATTGGGGTTTCGCGCCAGTTGATAAAACGTTGGCCGATGCTAGGGCCAGTATCGTGCACAGAAACTCTGCTCGGCACACACTGGGGAACGAAGCAGAGCCAAGCGCATCAAAGGTGGCTGAAATTGCTCAGCATAATCGAATGATTAGCATTTGCTGTTAAAGTGTTTCACTAATAATAAGGTTAATGTGGCTTTGCCAAATCGGTCTTTTTAGTTTTCAGATATCTCACCTCTCATTTTTATTGAGTAGTTAATTTTCTTTGATTGATCTATCCATTCTATGAATCGTCTTTTTATTTGCTGTGTCTTTCTGTTGACCTTTGCGTGTTCTATGGCGGTTAACGCCGAAGCTTTTCGCGTTGATGATATTCGTGTGCAAGGTTTGCAGCGCGTCTCTGCAGGGACGGTTTTCGCCTCGCTGCCGATTCAGGTGGGCGATCAGATCGAAGAAGTGGACATTCAACGTCTCACTCGCGCGTTGTTTCGAACGGGCTTTTTCGAAGACATTGCCATCGGCCGCGACGGCAACGTACTGGTGATTGCTGTGGCCGAGCGACCGGCTATTAATTCCATCGAATTCGACGGCAACAAAGCCATCAAAACCGATGACCTGTTGCGCGGCCTCACCGAAAACGGCTTATCGGAAGGGCAGATTCTAAAGCGGGCTACGCTGGAAGGGCTTACTCAGGAGTTGGAGCGTCAGTATGTGGCTCAAGGTCGATACAGTGCCAGTGTGGATGCCAATGTTACTGTCCTGCCGCGTAATCAAGTCGACATTAAAATCAATGTCGATGAGGGCAAGGTTGCGAAAATTAAGCACGTTAATATCGTCGGCAATGAGAAATTCAGCGACGATGAATTATTGGGCTTGTTTGAGCTGGGCGTGGGTGGCTGGTTTTCTTGGTTTAGCAGCAAAAACAAATACGCCAAAGAAAAACTATCCGGCGATTTAGAGCGCTTGGAATCGTTTTACCTCGATCGCGGCTACCTTAAATTTTCTATCGATTCCACTCAAGTTTCTCTAAGCCCCGACAAAGAAACCGTTTACATCACGCTAAATATCACTGAAGGCGATGTTTACACCGTGAGCGAAATCGAGCTGGCGGGTGATTTGGTGGTGGACGAATCCATTATTCGCCGGCTAATTTTGGTAAAAGAAGAGCAAAACTTTTCTCAGGTGCTGATGACCACCACCTCCGAGTACATTACCAAACGGCTCGGTAACGAGGGTTATACGTTTGCCGATGTTAGCGGCATCCCCGAACGCAACGATGAAGATAAAACCGTTAAGGTGACTTTCTTTGTCGATCCAGGTAAACGCGCATACGTGCGCCGAATTGAGTTTCGCGGCAATACCCGCACGGCGGATGAAGTGTTACGCCGAGAAATGCGCCAAATGGAAGGCGGCTCTGCCTCTACCGCAGCCATTGAGCAATCCAAGGTGCGCTTGGAGCGATTGGGCTTTTTCAGTCAAGTCGACGTAGATACTCGCGAAGTCCCCGGCAGCTCCGATTTGGTGGATGTTGAATATACCGTGGAAGAACAGCCCTCGGGCAGCATCGGTGCAAGCGTGGGCTTTGCACAGGGCACAGGGCTAACGCTCGGGGCAAATGTTCAGCAGGATAATTGGCTGGGAACCGGTAAGGCTGTGGGCTTTTCGTTAAGTCGTAGCCGTTTCCAAACGGTGTACAGCTTTAACTTTAACGATCCTTACTTTACGCCGGATGGCGTCAGTCGCGGCTTTAGCGTATTTTTCCGCGAGCGAGATTTCGGCGATTTTAATATCTCCAGTTTTAATACCGACACCTACGGTGCCACGCTGAGTTTTGGCTACCCGACATCGGAAATCTCGCGCATCAGTATGTCGTTTGGGTTTAGCAATATTTCCATCGATACCGGCGATTTTGCCGTTCAAGAAATTCAATCCAGCCCGCGTTTACTCGACGGAGATCGCAATATCAATGCGTTCGTAACTCAAGACGAAGTTGATCGCATCAATTTGCTTCTTAATGATGAGGTCGATGATTTAAACGGTGATGGCATTATCGACGACGATGAAATCGATCAGTTTCTGGATGAAGAAGGTAACTCTATTGACGGCGTAGAGACAAACGGTCTTCAAGATCCCTACGACTATAATTCGTTTAGAACGGATTTCGATTTGGATAATAGTGTCATTGCCGTGCGCAACCCTACGGGTTTCGTTGATCGCAATGGCGATGAGTTTAACTTATTTACTGTCAATCTTGGCTGGCGAGAATCTACCCTAAACCGGGGCCGATTAGCTACGCGCGGTGCATCGCAGCAAATCTCATTGGAGGCCAGCCTTCCCGGTAGTGATTTGGAATACTTCAAATTAATTTACAACGCGCAATACTTTAAACCGTTAACAAGAGACTTAACATTACGGCTGCGCGCAGAGATAGGCTACGCCGATAGCTACGGTGATACTACCGAACTGCCATTCTTTGAGCACTTTTTTGCCGGTGGTTTTGGCTCAGTACGTGGATTTGAGCGCAACACCCTAGGGCCACGGGCTTCCCCGGCTTTTGCCTACAACACGGTCGGTTTGCGTGGTGTCGACACTGATGACGACGGTGATGTGGATGAGCTCGACGATTTAGCTTATATCTTGGACGAAGATACCGGCCAATTAGAATTTCGTCAGGTAACGCGAGACGACGATCCGTTTGGTGGCAACGTAAAATTGGAATTCGGAGCGGAAATCTTATTCCCATTACCCTTTATTAAAGATCAACGCTCATTACAATCGGCCTTTTTTATCGACGCCGGTAACGTGTTCGACACCGAGTGTGCCTCGACGCAGTTGAATTGCTTTGAAGCCGACCTGAGTAAATTAAGTTCTTCCTACGGTTTAGGGTTGACTTGGATTACCGGGTTTGGGCCATTGACGTTCAGTATCGCTCGACCGATTGAGCGACAGGAGTTCGACGATACAGAGTTCTTCCAGTTCTCGTTGGGTACCGCGTTTTAATAGATGCAAACTCAAAGGTCTGGCGAGTCAATTTAAGTGCAGTTAACCGGTGATGTTAAATTCTGGCTTTTGGGCGTGGTTAGCTGTCATCTCGTTAAGGGATAATAGCGCCCGACTTTTTGCAGGTTAATAAATTAAGCCGGTAAATAACTTGCAAAAAACTCTGATTAACTCGTCTGTGAGTTAATGTGCGAGTCTGCGACTCTCATCTTTTAGTTGGCAGAGCTTGTTGCCCTGCTGAGAGTCGCTATAGGGCAATTTTCAATTGCCTTATAAAATCAATAACTTATGTTTGTTGATTTTACAGGTACATTACTTGTGCCAGAGGAACCTCTGAGTCAGTTAGAGGTTCCTATAAATACAAATCGGTGGTTGTCGGCGAACCGTTATCGGTAAATAACAACGCCCGATCAGTCACTCTGAAGAGCAGCCCAAAAGGAGCTAATTGAATGTTTAAAGTAACCAGTTTTCTTGCCGTACTGGCATTGTGTGTGGGATCTATGACGGCTGCGGCAGCAGACAAGGTTGTCGTTTTCAACTTTGAAAAAGCCATTCTCAGCACAGAAGCCGCCAAAAGAGCCAACTCCGAACTAACCTCTAATCCAGAGTTCGCTTCTCTACAAGCCAAATTCGAAGGTTTGGTTGCCGATCTAGACAAGCTTCGCGAGGAGCAAAAAAGTAAAGGCATCACCTGGGATGCGGTTCAACAAGCCGAGCATCGTAAAAAAGTAGAATACTTGCGTGCTGATATCGAATTGGCACAAAAGAAACTGCAGGCGGAGCAGCAAGCCGTCATTCGCGGATTGGTTTCGCAATACGAAGACAAAACCCGTGAAGCGCTGAAACAAATCATCGATGCCGAGGGAATTACCGTTGTCCTTAACGCATCCGAGGTTTATTATGCGACCCCTGAATCTGACATTACCGCTCGTGTTGTCGAGGCCCTAAACAAAGCAGAGTAATGCTTTAATCGGCCAGAACACCCAGCAAAAGGCTGCTAGCAATTGATCACCCTTGTTGAACTGGCCGATGCCATCGGTGCAAAGCTTAAAGGCGATGCCGGCTTCCAAGTCGCAGGCATCGCCTCCCCAAAAGACGCCACTTCCCAACAGATCACTTTTGTTGCCCGCTCTGAGTTTCTATCGTCGCTGGCCGATACCCAAGCTGGCGCGGTTATTACTACAGAGCAGTTTAACGAGCAGTCAAGTTACAACGGCCATGTGTTGCTGGCAGATGATCCTTATCTAGCCTACGCCAAAGCCTCGCGTTTGTTTGATGCTAATTTTGCCGATAAGGCGGCCACAATTCATCCCAGTGCGTGTATTGCTGAGGGTGTTAGTTTGGGGGCAAACGTTAGTATCGGAGCCAATGCAGTAATCGAATCCGGTTGTTGCATCGGCGATAACGCACTGATTGGGCCGGGCAGTTTTATTGGCGCCAACAGTGTGGTGGGGCAGTCGACCCGAATTTACGCCAATGTTTCGGTTTATCACTCCATCGAGATCGGTGAGCACTGTATTATTCATAGTGGTACCGTTATTGGCTGCGATGGTTTTGGTTTTGCACCTTCGAGCGAAGGCTGGGTTAAAATTCACCAACTCGGTCGCGTAATTATTGGCAACAAGGTTGAAATTGGCGGCAATTGCTCGATAGATCGTGGCGCTTTGGGCGATACAGTCATCGCCGACGGTGTCATAATTGATAACTTGGTGCACATGGCGCACAACGTTAAAATTGGCCGCAACACGGCCATCGCGGGCTGTTGCGGTTTTGCTGGCAGCACCACGGTGGGCGAAAATTGCACGTTTGCCGGCCAGGTCGGAGTTAACGGTCATATTGAAATTACCGACGGCGCGCACTTTTTAGGCAAGGCTATGGTAACTAACTCGGTCACTGAGCCGGGCGTATACGCCTCGGGTATTCCGCTGTCTCCAGTCAAAAAATGGCGAAAAAACGCCGTTCGCTTTAGTCAGCTGGATGAGCTGGCGCGCATGATTAATAGGCTGGCAAAAAAATTAAATGATTAATTAAATTATCGGCGACGGGCTGATAAAGCATTTTCGATTGTTTGGTTAATCACATCTCGTAGGACAACATTAAATCTGTTTGCAAACGTTCGGCTCTGTGTTGGTTGGCATTGCCGCTGGGGAAATAGTAAGGCCACTTTATGATGGATGTGAATGAAATTAAGGCGTTTTTGCCACATAGGTTTCCATTTTTGTTGGTGGATAGAATCACTGAAATAACACTGGATGAGTCTATTATTGGCTACAAAAACATTACCGCCAACGAAGATATATTTAATGGCCATTTTCCGGGAGTTCCTATCTTCCCGGGCGTAATGATCATTGAAGCTCTGGCGCAAGTGTCGGGTGTACTGGGTTTTAAATCCATGGACAAATCACCAGAAGACGGCTCTATTTACTTGTTTGCCGGTGTCGACAATGTTCGTTTTCGCCGCCAAGTTGTGCCGGGTGATCGCCTGCAGTTGGAATCCAAGGTAGTGTCCGTTAAACGCGGTGTTTGGAAGTTCGACTGCCTAGCCTCGGTCGACGGCGAAACTGCCTGTTCGTGCGTGATTATGTGTGCTGATCGCAAAGTTTAAACACTGGATTGCGGATTGATTTGTGAGTTTGATTGACCCAAGAGCTATTATTGATCCTACCGCCGAGTTGGCGGATGACGTAAGCGTTGGCCCCTGGTCTGTCATCGGAGCCAACGTCAAAATTGGTGCGGGCACGGTCATTGAGCCGCACGTGATCATCAAAGGGCCGACCACCATTGGCCGCAATAATCGTATTTTTCAGTTTTCGACGGTTGGTGAAGACACGCCCGATTTAAAATACAAGGGCGAACCCACTCAGCTAATCATGGGTGACGACAACGTAATACGCGAAGGCGTTACCATTCACCGTGGTACCGTAACGGGCCGCAATGAAACCCGTCTGGGCAGTCGCAACCTTATCATGGCGTACTCCCACGTCGGCCACGACAGTGTGATCGGCAACAATTGCATTCTAGTCAACAACGCGGCACTAGCGGGTCACGTGAATGTGGGCGACTGGGCAATTTTGGGTGGCTTTACCCTGGTTCATCAGTTCTGTTTTATCGGCAGTCACTGTTTTACCGGCATGGGTAGCGTGATTGGCAAAGATGTTCCCGCCTACGTGATGGTTAATGGTAATCCGGCTGCGGCCAAAAGCATCAACAAAGAAGGTTTGCGCCGGCGCGACTTTAGTAAAGAACAGATCGCCGCCATTGCTGCCGGCTATAAAACCATCTATCGCCGTGGTTTAACGGTGGAAGAGGCCATCGCCGAGTTAAAAGAACAGGCGCAAAACCACGATTGTTTAAACCCCATGATCGACTCGCTAGAGTCCTCCAGCCGCGGTATTGTTCGATAAATGACTAAAACCCTGCGCCTGGGCATGGTGGTAGGCGAGCATTCGGGCGATATTTTGGGGGCCGACTTAATGCGCGCCCTCAAGCAACGACAGCCCAACATTGAGTTTACGGGAGTCGGCGGCCCCAAAATGCTCGCCGAAGGCTTTACCAGCCTCTACGACCAAGAGCGCCTCGCCGTGATGGGCTTGGTTGAGCCGCTAAAGCGCTTGCCCGAGCTGCTGAAAATGCGCAAAGGGCTGGCGCAATACTTCATTGATAACCCTCCTGATGCCTTTATTGGCATAGATTCCCCCGATTTTAATCTCGATTTAGAACTCAAATTACGCCAGCGAGGTATTACCACAGCGCACTACGTGAGCCCGTCTGTGTGGGCGTGGCGACAAAAACGGGTATTTAAAATCGCCAAAGCTGTGGACTTAATGCTGACCTTATTTCCCTTTGAGGCTGAGTTTTATCGCCAGCATCAAGTGCCGGTGAAATTTGTCGGTCACCCTTTGGCGGATCAAATTCAGCCCATTGACGACGCCACAAGTTTAAAAACACAGTGGGGCTTGGATGCGAGCAAACCGCTGTTAGCGATATTGCCCGGCAGCCGAGAGGCTGAAGTACGTTTGATCGGCCCAAGCTTTTGGGCCGCCGCGCGTCTTTGTCGTGCGCAAATGCCCGATCTGCAGATAATTGTTCCTGCCGCCTCTATTGGGCGCGAAAAACAAATTAAAGAGCAGCTTCAAGACTTCGATAATCTACCGGTGACCGTAGTTGCGGGCCATTCGCAGCAGGTTATGGCCGCCGCCGACGCGGTGGTAATGGCCTCGGGTACCACCACGCTGGAGGCATTGTTGCTCGGCAAACCTATGGTCGTCGCTTACAAAATGGCCTGGTTGTCTCATGCGATTTTGTCACGACTGGTTAAGTCGCCGTACATCAGCCTGCCCAATTTATTGGCTAAGCGTGAATTAGTAGCCGAATTAATTCAAAAAGCGGCAACGCCTCAAGCCATTGCCGAGCAGGTGTTGCCATTGTTGAGCAACAGCGAAGCCAAACACCAAATGTTGGCGGAATTTAAAGCCATTCGCGCAAGCCTTGCCCTTAACGCCAGCGAACAAGCCGCCGATGCGCTATTGGAATTGATCAGACGATGAGCCAGTTAGAACCTTTTATCAGCCAGTATGTGGGCGATTTAGTGTGTGGTGTGGACGAAGTAGGTCGCGGACCTTTGGCCGGTGATGTGGTAACCGCCGCAGTAATCTTAGACCCAAAATCGCCCATCGCCGGACTGGCCGATTCGAAAAAACTCAGCGAGAAAAAGCGCGAAGCCCTGTTCGATGAAATTCTCAACAAAGCGCTCTGCGTTTGCATCGCCCGAGCCAGTGTGGCCGAAATCGATTCGCTGAACATATTGCAAGCGAGCCTCTTGGCCATGAAGCGAGCGGTGGAAGGGCTATCGATACAGCCCGAGCATGTGCTGGTGGATGGCAATAAAATTCCCGATTGGTCATACAGCGCCGAAGCCGTAATCTCGGGCGATGCGCGTGTGGCCTGTATTGGTGCGGCTTCCATAATCGCCAAAGTCACCCGCGATCGAGAAATGGTCGAGTACGACCGCCTATACCCCGGCTACGGTTTTGCCGGGCACAAAGGTTATCCGACTAAAGCTCACATGCAGGCACTCACCGAGCACGGCGTAACGCCCATTCACCGAAAATCCTATGCGCCCGTGCAGAAGGTCCTGTCGCTGTTTTAACGCAACTGTGTGGCTGAAGTCAGCTTGGTGCGCGGTACAACTTGCCCAGATTCGCCAATGTATGTGGCTGTCATGGTTATTGTAAGTTTGCCCCCCGAGTCTATGATCACAATCACACACCGCTCTCACGCACAAACAATAATGGTCTTCTCATGAGCAATTTTACTTCGCTACAGTATTCAGTTTCTAATTCCGTCGCCACCATTACGCTTAATCGCCCTGACGCTCGCAATGCCTTAAATCGTGTTATGCGCCTGGAATTAATCGATGCCTTGCAACAGGCCAACCGCGACGGCCAGGTACGGGCGATTATTATCGCCGCCGAGGGCGCAGGCTTTTGCTCCGGTGTGGATTTAACCGAGCAGGCCGCCGATAAAGACAGCGATGGCTGGGGTACTCGCCAATTGCGCTACGAATTCAATCCCATTATTCATGGCATTACCACCGCAGAAAAACCCGTCATCAGTGCGGTTAACGGTGCTGCCGCCGGCTTTGGTGCGAGTTTGGCGCTGTGCTGTGATTTCATGTTGATGTCGCAAGATGCGTTTATGTATTCGGCGTTTGGTGCGATCTCGCTGGTGCCCGATGGCGGCTTGCACAAATTTTTGCTGGAGCACTTAAGCCCCAAACAGGCTTATGAGGTGATTGCCTTCTCTAAGCGTATTCCCGCCGAACAGTGCGTCGAGTTGGGCATGGCCAACCGTGTCGTTGATAACGACAAGCTGTTGGAAGAAGCGCAAAAACTGGCCGCCGAGTTGGTTGAGTTAGCACCGTTGACGTTGCGCTACTCAAAGCAATTGCTGCGCGAAGCGAAAAAATCCAGCTTGGATGAAGTCACCGAGCAGGAAGCGTTTATTCAAAACATTTGCTTAAACAGCGAAGACTTTAAAGAGGGCATGACCGCGTTCTTCGAAAAGCGATCCCCGCAATTTAAAGGAAAATAATCTCAGACCACAGCCATTTCCCGGTGAAATGGCTGATTACTGGTCCTCGATCTTCCCGCCACTTTTTAAGCTTAAGCAGCCTTAGAATTACTGTTGCTTGCGGTTTTTTCAATTAAACAACTGGGGCAGTAATTAACGGTGTGAAATTGACCGCCGGCTTTTTTAAGGGCGGCTTCTTTGCTGGCGTAAGAGCCCAGGTATTTAAATTCCGCCATTGGCTCTAGCAGTTTGCAATCTTTCTCATGCACTAAGTGGCCGAGGCTGGCACTGGCTTCTTTGGCGACAAAAAACTCTGCCATGGTCGTTCTCCTATCATTGGTTTGAGGTATACGGTTTATCGTCAATGGTCGGTAGTGCGAGAGCTGTGCCAGGTGCTTGAGGATTTAATTGTTGGTTTTAGAGGTAAAAAGCGAATTAAATCAAAGACTTATATCAGTTGAGTATTGCCAATGTTTAGCCGCTAAATGTCGCAATTTGATGTAGATCCAAAATTTGCCCGATAGTTGTTGAAAGTACGACAATTCTCGGGCCCGTTTTTCAACTGCTGGCAGACTTACAAAAACAATTCTTTGGCGGCGACCGTTTCATCGGCCAGTTTTTCGACATCCATCGCCGCACCAGTGGTTAGACTTTTCTTTACGGCCATAAATTCTGCCGGTCGATTTACGCAATCGGCGGCAATGAGGCGTCCCTCGCACAGGTAAAAGGCAGCAAAACTGCGACTGTTTTCAATATCGCCGCGAATAATGAGGCGATCGTATCCCTGGTTTAGTCCGGCAATCTGCAATTTTAGGTCGTATTGGTCCGACCAAAACCAAGGCAGTGTGCAGTATGGTTTCGCCTTACCGCACAGACTGGCAGCGGCGGTTTTGGCCTGCTCGGTGGCATTGGGTACCGATTCCAGGCGCAATCGCCGCTCGTAAATTCCGTTAAAATGACTGGTTACGTCGCCGGCGGCCACAATATCGGGATCACTGGTCTGCGCGAATTCGTCCACAACCACACCGTTGTCGACAGTAAGGTTTGCGTCTTTGGCCAATTCATCATTGACGATAACACCCACGCCAATGACCACCATATCCGCGGCAATGGAGCGGCCATCGCTGCACTCTACCGACTCAATGCATCGCTCGCCGCGCAGGGCAGTGACGGTGGTTTCCGTAATGATCTGAACCCCTTCTTGTTGGTGAATGCGTGTATAAAATGCTGAAACCTCGGGCGCTGTGACTCGGGCCAATACTCTCGATTCGGCCTCTAACACCGTAACCCGCATACCCAGTTTGGTGAGGGATGCGGCAGCTTCTAAGCCGATGTAACCACCACCAATGATGACCGCCGATTTTGCTGGCTGAACATCGGCTCGAATGTGCTCCACATCGCTAAGCGTGCGCAGGTAATGAACACCCGGCAGGGTCTCGCCCGGTAAACCCAATTGGCGCACGCGAGCACCCGTACACAGGGCGAGTTTGTCATAGGTGAGTTGCTCGCCGGTACTCAGCTGAATGGTTTTCCCGGTGCGGTCGATGTGCGTTACCGACACGCCCAATAGGAATTCAATCTGCTTTTGATCGAAAAACGCAGGCTTTCGAATCAATAACCCCTCGTCGGTAACATCGCCAGAAAGATAGGCTTTAGATAGCGGCGGTCGTTGGTAGGGCAAGCTTTGCTCGTTGCCGATCACTAAAATTCTGCCACTCCAACCTTCTTGTCGAAGCGAGGCGGAGAGCTGTGCGGCGGCGTGGCTGGCGCCAATAACGATGCAGGTTTGCGACATAGTTGAGCGTGTTCCTGTTGATAAGGTTAACGGTTTGGTTGGATTGATAATCGGCGTGATTGTAACCGGTTACGGACTTTACACCACAAACGCAATACACTGAGGGCCTTTAGCCCAGGGGCTAAAATCCGTGAACAGCCATTACAAAGTTTGCAGGAATAACGCCATCGTCGAGACATTTGCTGACTTAAGCGGGCCATTTTTATTAGGTGAGGCGCGGAGCTGGTGGTTACGGCCATTGACCTAGTCGATTGTGCCATTAAACTATGCCGCGCAAGCATACCCGGGCTCAATAAATGCGGGCCATTATTGGGGGATTAGCCGCAAAAATACCTTAAATTTGGAGCAATTGGCTCATAACAGGTTATTTCACTCACACACTATAAATAGGTTGAAACTATGCAACGTGAAGCCATGGAATATGATGTGGTTGTAGTCGGCGCGGGTCCTTCTGGACTTGCCACTGCAATCAAACTTCGCCAGTTGGCCCAGGAAGCCGGCCAGGAAATCTCCATTGTGGTGTTGGAGAAAGGCTCGGAAGTGGGCGCGCATATTCTTTCGGGCGCTGTTATTGAGCCCCGCGCACTGAATGAGCTAATCCCCGATTGGAAAGAAAAAGGCGCGCCGCTGACCACCGAAGTGGTTCGCGATGATGTGCTGTTTCTGACCAACGATCAAAAATCCATGAAAATGCCTAATGCGTTTGTGCCTAAGCCCATGCACAACCACGGCAACTACATCGTGAGCTTAGGTAATGTGTGCCGCTGGTTGGCCGAGCAGGCCGAAGCCTTGGAGATTGAAATCTTCCCAGGCTTTGCCGCCGCCGAGATTCTCTACAACGACGATGGCAGTGTTAAAGGCGTGGCCACCGGCGATATGGGTGTGGGCGCCGATGGCAACCAAAAAGATTCCTACATGCCGGGTATGGAATTGCACGCAAAATACACCATCTTCAGCGAAGGTTGCCGCGGCCACTTGGGCAAACAGTTGATCGAGAAATTCAACTTAGACGAAGGCAAAACCCCGCAGCATTACGGCATCGGTATTAAGGAGCTTTGGGATATTGAGCCAGATAAGCATCAGCCTGGTTTGGTTGTCCACGGTTTGGGTTGGCCGTTGAGCGAGTCTGGTACCACCGGTGGTTTCTTCCTATACCACACCGACAACAATCAGGTCACCGTGGGCTTGATCACTGATTTGAACTACTCCAATCCGCACGTTAGTCCGTTCGACGAATTCCAGCGCATGAAGCACCACCCAGAAATTGCCAAGTACCTAGACGGCGGCAAGCGCGTCTCTTATGGTGCTCGTGCTGTGGTGAAAGGTGGCATTAATGCGCTACCCAAAATGACTGTGCCCGGTGCTTTCATTACCGGTTGCGATGCAGGGACCTTGGTCTTCTCAAAAATCAAAGGCACCCACACCGCCATGAAATCCGGCATGTTAGCCGCCGAGACCATCTTCGAAGCCTTCCAAAATGGCGACGAAGGCGGCAAAGATCTTATTCAGTACGAAACCCGATTCAAAGAATCTTGGGTTTACGATGACTTGTACAAAGATCGCAACTTTGGCCCGGCTGTGCACAAATGGGGTCCATGGATTGGCGGTGCGTTTAACTTTATCGATCAGAACATCTTTGGCGGTAAATTGCCGATCACTCTTAAAGATCAACACGCCGATCACGCCAATATGAAGCTGGCTTCTGAGTGCAAAAAAGTCGACTACCCCAAGCCCGACAACAAGTTAAGCTTTGATAAATTGTCCTCGGTGTTCCTTTCTAACACCAACCACGAAGAAGATCAGCCCTGTCACCTAACGCTAAAAGATCAAAGTGTGCCGATTTCGGTGAACTTGGCCAAATACGATGCTCCCGAGCAACGTTACTGCCCGGCTGGTGTCTACGAGATCGTGCAGGAAGGTGACGAAGATCCGCGCTTGCAAATTAATGCGCAAAACTGTGTTCACTGTAAAACCTGCGATATTAAAGACCCAACCCAAAACATTGTTTGGGTGGTGCCCGAAGGCGCTGGTGGTCCTAACTATCCCAATATGTAGGGCGGCGTGACTATTCTGCTTAGGCTAGTTTTAACTTTTTGCCTTGTGTGTGCATCGGGTGCCAGTTTGGCATCCGATGCGCGCGATGCCATCGAATTTAACCGTTCTTTTGAGCAGGGCGCGGTGATTATCGGGCGTGTTTTTCCCGGCACTAAAGTGGTATTTGACGAGAAGAATCTGCCTATATCTCCCGAAGGTTATTTCGTGCTGGGGCTGGATCGCGACGAGCCGGCCACAGCCGAGCTGCAGGTCGATTGGGTTAATGGTGGCGAGGAAGTTTTAAGCTTCCCGGTCAAGCAGCGCGAGTACCAAATTCAAAAAATCGAAGGGGTGCCCAAAGCTACGGTTAATCCCAACCCCAAGCAAATCAAGCGCTCACGCCAAGAGGCGCAATTGGTTTGGCAAGCTCGTGAGCACATCTCAGATTTACAGGACTACCGCAGTCAATTTCAATGGCCGTTAGTTGGCCGAATTACCGGCGTTTACGGCAGTCAGCGTTTCTACAATGGCGAGCCGAGACGACCGCATTACGGTATCGACATCGCTCGGCCCAAAGGTACTCAAGTTCAGGCACCGGCAGGCGGCATTGTGCGCTTGGTACATCCCGATATGTTTTTCTCTGGCGGTACCTTAATTATCGATCACGGCCAGGGTTTGTCCTCAACGTTTATTCATTTGAGTAAAATTTTGGTCGAACAAGGGCAGCGTGTCATGGCTGGGGATGCCATTGCCGAAGTCGGCGCTTCGGGTCGAGCCACTGGCCCGCACTTGGACTGGCGAATGAACTGGTACAACAAGCGAGTCGATCCCACCACACTGGTCGGCCCAATGCCAGAGTAGTATGCTTGGCAAAACTCAACGAGAAATTCCATGATTGACAAAAAACTACTCAGTATTTTGGTGTGCCCAGTCAGTAAAGGGCCTCTGGAATATTCCGCCGAAGCTCAGGAACTGATCTGTTGGCAGAGCGGTTTGGCTTACCCCATTCGCGACGATATACCGGTCATGCTGGAAAGCGAGGCCCGAGCCTTAACCGAAGACGAAAAACAGCAACATCGAACCAAAGTTAAACAACAGGGCGGTTAGACCCCGATTTTCATTCCGCAAGGAATCTGCCAAAGGAAAGCAACATGAGCGAGCCTACCATCTTCAGCAAAATCATTGCCGGTGAAATTCCGTCGGAAAAACTCTACGAAGATGACGATTGCATTTGCATTAAAGACATTTCCCCTAAAGCGCCCACTCATGTTTTGCTCATCCCTAAAAAGCCTATTCCCCGCTTGGCCGATGCCACTGCCGAGGATCAACAATTGCTGGGTAAATTGATGCTAACCGCCGGCGATATCGCCCGCCAACTCGGCATCGACGAAGCCTTTCGCTTGGTGATTAACAACGGCGCAGAGGCTGGCCAAACGGTTTTCCACCTGCATTTGCACATTCTCGGCAATAAAACCTTTACAGAAAACGACGGTCTCGGCTTGTAAGTTTCACGAATCGCCCCAATCCCTCACTGATTGGCTTTTCATTTTACCGACGCGCCGGACAATCGTTATACTGTGCGGTTTTAGTCGCAGGCCGTGAGTCTCATTTTTTATTTTATTCAATTAAGTATTTTTTATGAAAAGCGCTGACATTCGCCAAGCTTTTTTGCAGTTTTTTCAGTCCAAACAGCACACCATTGTGCCGTCTTCGAGCTTGATACCGGGCAACGACCCCACCTTGCTGTTTACCAATGCCGGCATGGTACCGTTTAAAGATGTGTTCATCGGCGAAGACAAACGCCCTTACACACGAGCCACCAGCGCCCAGCGTTGTGTGCGCGCCGGCGGCAAGCACAACGATTTAGAAAACGTCGGATACACAGCTCGCCACCATACTTTTTTTGAGATGCTGGGAAATTTTAGCTTCGGCGATTACTTTAAGCGCGGCGCTATAGAATTTGCCTGGGAATTTTTAACCAGCAAAGAATGGATGGGCATCCCTGCAGATAAACTGTGGGTCACCATTTACGAAGAAGACGACGAAGCCTTTAGCATTTGGGCCGACGACATCGGCGTGGCCAAAGAGCGCATTATCCGCATTGGCGACAACAAAGGCGGGCGCTACAACTCCGACAACTTTTGGTCGATGGGCGATACCGGTCCGTGCGGTCCGAGCTCGGAAATTTTTTACGATCACGGTGAAGGCATTTGGGGTGGATTGCCGGGCACGCCCGAAGAAGACGGCGATCGCTACATCGAGATTTGGAACATTGTGTTTATGCAATTCAATCGTTCCGCCAATGGCGATATGGCACCTCTGCCGGCACCCAGCGTGGACACCGGCATGGGCTTGGAGCGGGTTTCGGCCGTTCTGCAGGGCGTGCACTCCAACTACGAAATCGACCTATTCCAAAACCTATTAAAAGCGGTCGCTGCCGAAACGAGCACCGACGATTTGGAAAATAAATCACTGCGTGTTATTGCCGATCACCTGCGTTCCTGCGCCTTTTTGGTTGTGGATGGCGTGTTGCCCTCCAACGAAGGCCGTGGCTACGTGCTGCGCCGTATCATGCGCCGCGCTATTCGCCACGGCCACAAGCTGGGCGTAAATCGAGCGTTTTTCCACAAACTGGTGCCCGCACTGGTTAAAGAAATGGGCGAAGCTTATCCCGAGCTTGCCAATGCCGAAGCGCAAGTGGTGAAGGTTTTCGCCGCCGAAGAAGATCAGTTCGCTAAAACTTTAGAAAAAGGCATGTCTGTTTTAGAAGACGCCTTGGCCCAAGTGAAAGGCGAACAACTCGATGGCGAGATTGTTTTCACACTCTACGATACCTATGGCTTCCCATTGGATTTAACCGCCGACATCGCCCGCGAACGTGGCTTGAGCGTGGATGAAGCCGGCTACGATCGCCTGATGGAGCAGCAGCGCCAGCAATCGCGTGCGGCGGGCAATTTTAAGGTGGATTACTCCGAAGTTATCCAACTCGAAGGGGCGACAGAATTTTTGGGCTACGATCGCTTGGCCGATTCGGGGGCGGTTACCAGCCTGATAAACAATGGCGAACAAGTCGATACTGTTAATGCCGGCGATGACGTCATTATCGTTTTGAACAATACGCCGTTTTACGCTGAGTCTGGCGGTCAAGTCGGCGACACCGGCTACCTGCGCTCAGAGTCTTGTGTGGTAGAAATTACCGACTGCTCTAAGCAGGGCAGCCACCATTTGCATCACGGTCGCGTGCTCGAAGGTCAGTTAAGCGTAGGCCAGCGAGTGAATGCTGAAGTCGACCGCGAGCTGCGCGCAAAAACTGCGGCCAACCATTCCGCAACTCACTTACTGCATGCAGCGTTGCGCGAGATTTTGGGTGAGCACGTCAATCAAAAAGGCTCTCTCAACGACTCCACTAAGCTTCGCTTCGATTTCTCGCACTTTGAGCCTGTGACCGACGAGCAAATCAAGGCCATTGAAGACCGCGTTAACGAACAAATTCGGGCTAACACGCCGGTGACTACCGAAGTCACCGATATGGAAACCGCCAAAGCGCGCGGTGCCGTGGCGTTATTCGGCGAGAAGTACGGCGAAAGCGTGCGCGTTTTATCCATGGGGCGCGATAACTTTTCGGTGGAATTGTGCGGTGGTACTCATGTGGCTCATACCGGCGATATTGGTTTGCTGCGTATTACCACTGAATCGGGCATTGCCGCAGGCGTGCGCCGAATTGAAGCGGTGACGGGCAAAACGGCGCTCGATTTTATCGACGCGCAAGAAAGCAAACTCCATCAAATTTGCGATCTGCTAAAAACCGGTAGCGACAAAGTGGTGGAGCGAGTCACCGGGCTCAAACAGGAATTGAAAGACCTGGAAAAACAATTGCAAGACGCCAAAGCCCAACTCGCCAGTGCCAGCAGCGACGATTTAATGGCCCAAGCGCAAGATGTTCAAGGCTTAAAAGTCTTGGCGGCCAGCCTCGATGGCGTGGACGATAAATCTCTGGGCGCGATGGTCGATAAATTAAAAGACAGCCTCGGCGAAGCCGTTGTCTTGCTGGCATCGATTCAGGGTGAAAAAATCACCTTGATTGCTGGCGTCTCCAAGCCCGCAACTAAGCGCATAAAGGCTGGAGATTTAATGAAATACTTCGCGCCGTTGGTGGGTGGCAAAGGCGGCGGCCGTCCAGACATGGCCCGCGGGGGCGGTGCTGATGTGGCCGCATTACCGGACGCACTAAGCCAGGTTGGCGAGTGGGTGAGTTCACAACTTAGTGAAAATTAATTGCCAGTTTTTTGCAAAAGCGGCGTAAACCCAGATAATTCTTAACTTTTAGCAAACTTTGGTGTTTAATGCGCGCCTCAAAAAATTTCTGGCTAAAAACTGTCGCAGCTCTGTTTAATTAAACATTGCATGATAATCGGCAATGCAATTCTCGATTATTTTACAAAATCGAAAGCTTGGTTATCGATTTTGTCGGTACTTTCCCGTGTCGCAGGGTCCTGTGAGTCGACGGAGGGTACCAAAAACGTACATGCATTTTGGCGGAAGTCTTCGAGTCTTTTGCCCGATAGTCTTTGAGAAGTCTCGATGAGTTTATTTGTTCAAAAATACGGTGGTACCTCGGTTGGAACGGTAGAGCGTATACAAGCGGTCGCCGATAAAATTTCCGGATTTAAAGCCGAAGGTCACGATATTGTAGTGGTGGTTTCAGCCATGAGTGGTGAGACTAACCGCTTGCTTGGCTTGGCCAATGATATTGCCAAAAAACCCGATCCGCGCGAGTTGGATGTATTGGTTTCCACCGGCGAGCAGGTCACCATTGCACTGTTGTGTATGGCGTTGCACGAGCGTGGTATCAGTGCTCGATCCTATACCGGTCAGCAGGTAAAAATTCTTACTGATAACGCGCACACCAAGGCTCGAATTCAAGATATCGACATCGATAAGATGCGCGCCGATTTAGAAGCCGATCGTGTGGTAGTTGTGGCGGGATTCCAGGGTGTGGATGATAGCGGCAATATCACGACACTGGGGCGAGGCGGTTCGGATACTACGGGTGTGGCGCTAGCGGCTGCGTTAAAAGCTGACGAGTGCCAAATTTATACCGATGTCGATGGCGTTTACACCACCGATCCCCGTGTGGTGTCGGGTGCTCGCCGCTTGGACAAGATCACCTTCGAAGAAATGTTGGAGATGGCTAGTCAGGGCTCCAAAGTTTTGCAAATTCGAGCCGTGGAATTCGCCGGTAAATACAATGTACCGCTGCGAGTTTTGTCTACTTTTACAGAAGGTCCTGGAACCTTAATCAGTCTTGAAGAGGATAACTCTACCATGGAACAAGTCGTAGTCTCCGGTATTGCTTTTAACCGCGACGAAGCCAAGGTAACGGTTGTCGGCGTTCCCGATACTCCGGGAGCGGCAGCACGTATTTTAGCTCCCATTGGCGAAGCCAACATCGAAGTGGACGTTATCGTGCAAAATATATCAGCCGACAACACCACAGATTTAACGTTTACTGTGCACCGCAACGATGTCGACAAAGCTAAACAGATCCTCGAATCCGTTGCCAGCGAGTTGAGTGCCCGAGAGATCAAAACCGACTCTAAAGTGGCCAAAGTCTCCATTGTTGGCGTGGGCATGCGCTCTCACGCGGGTGTAGCTTCTACGATGTTTACTGCTTTGGCCAACGACAATATCAATATTCAGATGATTACCACGTCTGAAATCAAAATTGCCGTCATCATCGAAGAGCGCTATTTGGAATTAGCTGTACGTTCTTTGCATTCTGCCTTTGAATTAGATGGCGAGCCACCGGTGGATCAATAATCCCAAAAGTCTAAAAATTTTAATAAATTGTATATTTAAACTGGCGAAAGTGGATTTTTTGGTCCATTAAATGGTATTGATAGAACGATAGATCGCTTAAAGACGAACCGAAGGTAGGTGGATTTTATTAAAAAATCCGTGTTTACGACTAAAATAATACCTCGTTAGAGGATTTTGCCTTCACAAAAGCATAATCTTACTGTTTACGAAGAGGGAAACCTCTACTGTAAATACATCGCCCATGTTGCTGTCAGGAAACCAAGCAAGGTACAACGCAACAACAAAGGTGGCTCGCAATTAATGGTCCAAGCGAGAGCTTCCTTTGTACTTAATGCAGGAAGAGTAAGGAGAAAACCTATGTTGATTTTAACCCGCCGTATTGGCGAAACCTTAATGGTTGGTGATGACGTTACCGTTACCGTATTGGGTGTGAAAGGCAATCAAGTTCGTATTGGTGTTAATGCTCCCAAAGAAATCGCCGTGCACCGCGAAGAAATTTACCAACGTATCCAGCGCGAAAAAGAGCAACAGCAAGACAACAACAGTTAGTCGATCAATCGACATGAACTGATTGGTTGGGTGAAATTGGATTTCGGGCCAAATCCAGCGTTAAATGCGCGCCGTTCGTGTGTGCCTGCAGCCGCGACGGTTAATTCGCCTAGGTGATGAAAAATTTATTGTTATCCGGCAATCACTGCCAACTAAGCCTTTGAATTTTCAATGCTTGTGGTATTATGCCGGCCTTTCTGGAGAGGTGGCCGAGTGGCCGAAGGCGCTCCCCTGCTAAGGGAGTATACCCTAACCCGGTATCGAGGGTTCGAATCCCTCCCTCTCCGCCATTTTCATATCATGATCGAAATTATTGCCTAACACCTTGAAAGGCAAAGAAAAATCCGGGGTTCGATACCCGGTATTTCGGTCATAGGTCAGCGGCTTACTAAAGGCCAGTTTCAGCACTGCACGCTTATCTTCGAAACGCCCTAAGGCCCAGATTTTATTAGGGTTTTTTAGGAACTCCATCGAAGTTCGATACATTTCATCGAATGATCTTGCTGGGCCGCTGATTCCTTCTATCTTTTCCGCCAATAGTAGCTTTTGATTTTCCAGCTTGGCGATGCGTTCCTCAATGCGCTTCATCACGGCCTGTGAGCTTGTCTCCATCATGAGGTCCACGGCCTTTTCAATATCACGATCAAGAGCAGCGTCTTCCTCCATTAATATCGCTTTACGCTTTTCTTGTGTTTTGGCACGCGCATCCCACAGAGTTTTGAAAATACGCCCTGCGATACGTACGAGCGCTTCTGGTGGGCTGAGTTGTTCCAGGATGGCTTCAAACTCACTTTCCATTTTGTCGCGGCGAATGGATTTGCCCTTGGCGCGACATTTTCTGTTTTGACAGAGATAATAGGCATGGCGCGTCCCGGTCTTGCTTTTGGAGTAGCACGAGGTCAGCGCATTGCCGCACTCTCCGCAGGCCACAGCGCCACGAAGCGGAAACTCAACGTTAATGTCTTTGCGTGTTGGTGCGTAGCTTTTGCCGTTTAGACGATCTTGAATTTTGCAAAAGGTCTGGTAAGAGATAATGCCTTCATGGTGCCCATCGCGCATGGCAACGCCCCAAGGTTTATGCTCGATCATTCCGGCATAGAGCGGATCGGTGAGAATGCGTTTGGCCTTGGAGTTACCAATCTTGCCGCTGGCTTGCTTTGGGAATTCTGGCGCGTTTTCAAGGAAGGTGCGCACCTCCGTCGTGGTTTGGAAGCGGCCCGAGGCGTAGCCCTCCATCGCTTCTTTTAGTATGGGGGCGACCGCCGGGTCCGGCACGATGATTTTGCCGTGGATTTTGTCCTTGGTGAATTTATAGCCAACCGGCGCTAAAAACGCGTGATAGCCTTTTTCTAAACGCGCTTGTTGTTTTTGCCTTGTTTGGCGCGCATTGGACTCGCGCTCATACTCACCGGCGGCGACCGTGATGGATTGTTGCAGGCGGCCTTCGGGTGTTTTTTCAAAGACAAAATTTGGCGACATAGGCTGCGCACCAAATGCGTCTAGCTGGCGGATCAAATCCCAGTAAAAATACACGTCACGAGAAAAACGCTTAATGTCGTCGAAGCAAATCACGTAGGTGTTGCGTTTGTTGGCTTTAAGGAATTTTAATAATTCCGACATTGACTGGCGCTTGGCAAAATTACCGCCACCGGAAATATCGTCATAAAAAACCGCCTCAACCTGAAGCCCTTTTTCCGCTGCAAATTGGCGACAGCGATGTTCCTGGCTTTCCAGGCCATGACCTTGGGTTTTTTGTTTAGCTGATGAGACGCGGCAGTAAATCACCGCTTTTTGTAAGGTTTCACTCATTCACTCCTCCATCGTTAGGTTGATTATTGTCGTTGGCGATTTTACCGAAGATTTCGGGCAGCATGATTTGCACAATATCCACACCCCAGCCTAGATCAACAAAGGTGCACATAATATGATGCAGGCTTTGCAGCAATTCTTGCGCTTGCGCCTCTTCGGTAATGCCCAGTGCGTGCAGGTCAGCCGCGTGCTCATCAATATCAAGCATCGGCGGCCCATCTTCGATAGGCTCTAAAGATTTTTGTTTTTGCGGGTTCATGATATGTCCTTATATTAATGTTGTAGCGCACCGCCAGAATCGACGGCAAGCTTTTAATTAACGAGGAACAGGTTTTAACAAAATGCCGGTCTAAAACTGGGAAAACGCACTAGGCGTTTTCTTCAAACAATTTAATGTTAATGGCCGTGCTCTTGCGTTTTTTCTTGCGCTTGTGATTTTTGCGCGCGTTGCTCACGCATACGCGCTAAAGCTTCACGGGAGCGCAATTGCACGGTGCCGTCACGCGGAAAAGCATCGAGCTTTAAGGTTATGCCATCGTCTTTTGCGGGCCAGGCCGCGCCGATCTTGGTCCAATGGCTTTGATTGTCTTTGCCGTCTTTAACGGTGTAGGCAATGTGGCTGGGCTGGTTGTTTTTCTCGGTAAAATTATCGTCGCTCATGGCGTGATTTCCTGTTTTGGTTTTGGGTGGTTAAATTGCGCTTTGGCCAGGCCTTTGCGCGTGGTAAATGCGCTGTGAAATTCCAGTTTTTGCTGGGCCGTATTCATTGCGTTTTCGTCCGCAGCTATTTCTTTTTCTAAATTCCGGCGCTGTGTTTCGTGAACTTTTTGCTCAAGCACGCCGCCGGGCGTTAAGGTGAGCGTAGGGCCCGACCGCGCGCGCATGGCTCGCAACGCGGCGAGCCGGGCTTTTGTAATCGTCACGGTTTTGTGCACCTTATTTAGGGATAAATTTTCCGCCCGCCGTTTCGATAAAGGCTTTCCACTCAGCGCGCATAAAGCGCTCAGCATTGGCGGGAAAGCCGGTGCCTATGCCATAAAAAATCACCGTGCAGCCGGTTAAATCCATTTGCGGTTTGGGCAAATGTTGCTGGCCCGCGAGAAACTTATTCGCATCGACATAGACCGAATGTTCCAGCCCGTCAGTGAGGTAGACAGCCGTGCCGCCACCGTCGCAATTCAGCCCATCATCAAACTCAATCTCGGCAATAATGTTGGTGGATTGCTGCGCTTGGTCTTTTTGATTTGGCAATGTGTGGATAAAATTTTTAAGTGACTGCGCCAGGCTTTCGGCTTGTAAATGACGGGTGATTTTAAAGTCTTGTGCAAACTCATTACCGGCATTATCACGGGAACCAAAGGTGCGCAGGCGCACGATGTCACCGTTTTTGAGGGGCTTAATGCGCTCATAAACAAAATCCGCCGCACCCGCCGCAAAATGCGCGTCGGTCATAAGCGCGTTTGAGCCGCTTTTATCAAAGCCGATGGTGAGGGTTTCGCCAAAGATTTGCGGTGATGTGGCGGTAATGGCCGCACTTAAAATCAGTGTTTTAAATTGCGTCTTCATGGCGTTACTCCTGCGGCTTGGCGTAGCCGCTCAGCAGTTTGTGAATGGATTTAAGATCAAGCGCTTCAATCTTTTTAAGGTCACGCTCAATCAGTTTGGGATCGATGGGATCGAACAGCGATAACGGCCCAGGCGGCGGCGTTAATTCCTTACCCTTAATAAAACGGCGGTGCTTGGCGCTCGCGTCCTGAATGGTGGTGGAGAGCACCAAGGCTGCTTCCTGCAACACCGCGCCTTGCGACCAGAGGTCAACGGCCTGTAACTGCGCTTGTAATTCACGGGCGTTTTCTTGTGCGCGCTGCACGGTTTTATATTCGCTTTGCAAGCGGTCCGCTTCGCTTTTAACGTTGTGTATATGGTTGATATTTTTGTGCAGGCCCTGGGTCAATTCATGCGCAACAAATAAATTCACAATCGCCAGCCCGCCAATGCCGAAAGAAAATAATGCAAGCGCGAGCGGGTTAGTAAATTTCTCAAACAACAGCGAAAGCCACGGGCGGGATTGTTCCGAAGGCAAACCGCCAATAATAATTTGTGCAGGGTTTTCCAGCAGAACCGCGCCCGCATCGAGATTAATAATGCCTGCGGTAAGCAGTCCCAGCCCGCACAAATACACACTCAATAAATACGGCGTGGTTTTGTGGATAAGTTTTAAGGCCGGATTATCGGCTCCAAGCCGGGCCAGCAGGTGAAAGGCGCTCACCATAATCACACCGGTGAGCGCCATTAAACCCGGCGACCAATATTGATGGTCTTCACCGGCTATCCCGGCAAAAGTGCGGTATAACAGCTCAAATTCAATCCCGAGCACGAGCGCCAGCAGCGCGCCTCGTAACCCGGCCTTCACATAAACCATCCACACCCAACGGGCTTTTTTAACGGCCTCATTGACGATGGCTTCCATCGATAACTGCGTGTCTTTATCCAGCATGTTAAGTTTCCTCGAAAGCGTTTTAGCGGTTGAAATAATCCGAGCCCGGTTTGTTTTTTAAATCCTCCGGGCTCATTAAAATGCGCGCGGCGGCGTTTAAGCCATCGGCGCGGCTTTGCTCTAAGCGCAGTTCAAGCTCGACGCGGTGGAGCATCACTTGCCGCTGCATATCACTCGCGGCGTCCACCAGCAGCGCATCATTGGGCACTTCGAGATACATCACGGCCTCACGAATGCGGTGCAAAATTTCTGGCTTTGGGGTGGGAGAAAAAACATTACTCATTGTCTGCCTCCATAGCGGTTGGTTGCGGTGTATTTAAATCGGTTTTTGCTTTAGTTTTTTGTTCGGTAAATAACGCGATTAGTCGGCGCATGAGCCGGCGCAAAAACGGCTCACGATGATCCGGATCGGGCGCATAATGGGTGACGGGCAGCGCTTTGTAATACGGCTCGTTCACGGCTTTGATTGCGCGTTTACCGGCGCGGGTAATAATGATGCGCTCCCCGTTCGGGTCTAAAAATCGGCGTAATTGATCCGCTTCAGCGACGCGCACTTGGCGGTAGTTTTTTCGGCCCGTGCGCCGGTCCTTTTCGACGAGGGTGCGATAGCCCAAAACGCCGGAGAGATATTGCAGCGTGGCTTCGTGATTGCTGCCCATCCAAATCACAATATCGGCATTGCCGATAAAACTTTCCCAGCTTTGCGGATAGGCTTTTTTAAGGATTTCAATGTCTTGTGAAATGCCGCAAAACGTAATTCCCTGGCTGCGCGCAACCGGAACTATCACCTCAAAAACCGGGTTATAGCCAAGGCTTGGCAGCTCATCGACGACGAATAAACACTGTCCATTTTTTTGTTGCTCCGCCTCAAAAATGTAAGCGCTTATATTGAGGATTAAGCGAAAACAATCGCGAAGTTCTTCACGTACGGATAGCACCGGCGCGACCAATGACAGCGCCACATCATTGCGGGTTTTTAAATCGGCCAGTGAAAAATCTGAACGCAGTAATACGCGCCGAATGGCGGGCACATCGAGCCATTTAGTTTGCTCTAAAAGCGTACTGAGAATGTTGCCAAGCGTTTCTTTTCCGGCTGTCTCCAACGCTTTGGCTGCGCCAATAACAATGCCGTCATAGGCGTGGTTGTTCTGCATGCAATCGAGCAGAAACGGAAACGTCTCGTCTTTTTCCGTTTCTTCTTCGCCGGTGTCCGGGTTAATCACTTTCTCACCGGCAAGTATTAACGTGCGCACGAACGGCAAATTATGATTGTCTTCCGGGTATGTGGTCAGGACGTGCAAAATTAATCCCGTCACAAAGCCCCGTGAAATATCGTAAAAATAGGGCTGCTTTGCTCCGCTCGGTGTGGTGATCAAACACTCGGCAATGCGCTGCGCCCAGAGCACAGCCACGTCCGGACCGCCGCGCTCCACGGCCCATTTAATCACGTCAAAAACATTAAAATGCGCGCATGAAAATTCGGTAATACCGAGTGGATCAAATACAAAACGCGTGCGCTTTTTATCTTTTGCGGCAAGCGCTTCGGTAATTTGTCCTTTGGGATCGACAATCAGCCCCGACCCCATCCAGCAGTTAATGATCGAAATAAACAGCGTGGTTTTGCCAGCGCCCGTCATGGCAAAGACTTTAATATGACGCGCGACTTTTACGCCCAGTGGCTGCAAAAACGGCAAGCCAAAGCCATAGGCCCGGCCAATGAGAATTTTTCCGGGTGCGTAGAGATTGGTGAGCGTGGCCAACGCCCCGGAAAATCCGCCGGAGCTTTGCTTGCCAAAGCGAAAAACCCGCTCGCGCCACGCTTTTAAGATCAACCAGAGTTTTAACACGGTGCGCCAAGGCAGCCTCGGAAACCACCGATACTGCCCCGGATGCGACAACCCCAACTGGCGCAAGCAAAACACCGAAACATTCTTAAACGCCCACAGTGCTGCGACCGTGCCGCCGCCATACACCACTGCTAAAAACGCCCAATCCTGAACCGACAACGCGTCAAGATAGGCGCGCAGATCTGCAAGATCGGAGGCAAGCCAAGAGTTAGAGGCAATCATTGCCAGCATCAACGCCCCCTTGGTCCAAAACCCAACAAACGTTTAATCGTCGTAATACACAGGCCCAACAGCGCACTCCAAAAAACACTGGCGAGCATAAAGCTGTAGGCCAGCACCAATCCGCGCTCTAATTTCCACGCCGAGATTTGGAAAAACACCAACAGCCAATACAAAATAAATTCACCGGGAATTAAAAACACTTCAAATGGGGTCATTAAAGCCTCCTATATTGATCGTGTAAGGCCCAGTTAAGCTGGGCTTAATAAGGCGTTAACGTGAATGAGCACCGCAGCGATAAAACTTAAAAGCCACAAATGCTCACGCTTCCACAGCGACACTGCGCAGCCACACACCAGCACGGCTAGCAGCGTTAGGTTCAAAATCAGGGATGTCGTCATGATTACTTCCGCGTAAACATAAACACGACAACGCACCTAACGGTGCGCTGAATCCTTCATGGATTGAAAAGCGTTATTGAGATCAAGCAGCCAAATATCAGGAATGAAGCGCAACACTTTCATTGCTTCGCCGTAACGCTCATAGGCGTAGAGCACAAGCTCACCCGCCCACTCGATCACCACGACGGTGTCCGGTGCGAGTTCGGCTGTAACGGTTAGCTCTGAGGTCACATCAAGCGTTAGGTGGAAGCTGTCGCCTTCAACGTATTCGGCATAGCGCTCAGCGAGAAATAAGGCTTTCTGCGCTGATCCTAATCCAAGGTTTAAATATGATTGATCCAATAACATAGTTTTTTCCTAATCGACCGTTTGAAGAAACAGAGAACGAGGCTCTGCGACGGAATCTCATGTGGCCAGCCACATTCGCCTAATTTAGCAACCTCACTGTGGACAGGTGTCCAAGTTATGTCCTAACAGTGGTCACTGTGGGCGGAGGCCAAAAACGCATACAAATCAATTTGTTATGGAAATCTATTGACGGGGCTTATCTTGAGTGGTATCAAAATTCAGCCGATAAATACGGCGGAAAGGACGTGTGGCCATGGATGGTCAGGAAGAAGAAAAGCCAATAACAGTCACCCAGGATGGTGACTACGTGATTTTTAAAGTCAAGGTAAAGAGCTGGAAGCCAGAACATTCGAGATCAGCAGAGGCCGCAGGGCGTGAATCGAGATACTGCGGCTTAGAGCTTGCTCCTTACTTTATCAATGCCTTCAAATCGATAGTGAATGACATTTACCCTGAGGCTGCTCCAGGAGTAGTTTTCGGCTCAATGAATGGAGTCCATAGGAGACAGATTCAAGGAGAGATGAATGAAGGAACATTTGTTCCTTCAGAAAAATCGCTGAAAAGATCGCCTAAAATGCGGAAGTATTTGAGAGAGGCGTTTATCGCGGAAGCAGGCACATTAGAAAAACACCCTTACTTGCGTCAATATCTTTCTGGCGAGTCACTTAAATCATCACGCGTTACGTCAATACCAACATCTGGCCCAGAAGAACCGCGCCAATAGTTTGAATATGGCCTTTATACTGTATTAAAGTTATTTCTTTACGATTTCAGTGTTATAAGAGGCCTCGTCGGGTGGCAAGACCAGAAGATTATCCTATCAAAGAAGAACACAAACGCAGCTCTTTTACCGAAAACTATCAACATGACTTACTTAATGCAATTATTGGATTGCCAATTGCCCCACAAGCCGCCGGTGTAGATTCATCTGGTGAAGGAGACTCTAAAAATGAGCCGTTTATCGCTGATGATTTATTTGTTTTTTGTAGGAGAAAAGTTTCCCTCTACGAGAATCGCCCAGCAAGTTCCAAGCGAATGCCAGTATGGTTTGTCAAATATTTTCGAAATCACGCCACCGTTGAGTGGGATGCTTTTCGAAAAATGAACACCAGGCAAACCGAACCCTCAATTATCGAGGCTGGTCTCTCTGTTGTTGCGAGTTACACTCGAACAAGTCTGCTGAAATTAATGGATGAGATTTTTGACTATTGTTATGAGCATGAAAATAAATATATCGAATCATTAAATAATAAAAAAAATGAAATCCTAAACTTAAAGAAACTACTAAAAAATTTGACTAACAGAAACAAAACCACCCCCGCAACTATTGTCGCGCAAGAACTCAGGCCTCGTGAAATTTCTAAGGAAAATATAAAAGCATTAGAAGGTATACCTGAAGATTTAATTGATGAGTTTCTGTTACCGTCACCAGTGTTTGGAAACACCTATCAACTCTACCTAGAACTCCCTGCCCGCCGCGAAGGCAACATCAACTACTACGGCACGCAACTCATCGATGTCATCGGGCGGTCCGAAGAGCAAGCCCAACTAAAAGAATTCCTTAACCCGAATAAAGAACGTAATTTTCTATGGTTTCAACTTGCTGGTGTGGCGGGTCAAGGAAAAAGCCGCCTTGCGTTGGACCTTGTTCAAGAATCCGGCACCGATTGGCACGCCGGGTTTGTGCCGGAGCACAATACAAAATTCCACGACTTTGTCGATTCGCTTAAAGATTGGCTGCCGAACAAACCCCATCTACTGGTTATGGATTACGTAATTGGACGAGATACGGAAAAATTGCAAACGTTCTTCTGGCGACTAATTCAACGTCAACATCTTTACCAACACCCAGTAAGACTCCTGTTACTGGAACGCCAGCCATGGAACCGTGGTTTCGGATTACAGGCTGAACCAAATAGAACCAGCGACGAAGGATTCTCTGTTTCCACTACCGACTACACACAAGCACAATGGTTTATGAACCTAACAGGCAGTGACGGCTATGTTGGCGATGTTGAGGAAGCTAAGTTTCGGTCCGGTATGTTGGAGCTGAAAAAGCTAGAGGAGAGTGCTTTATTAGACATTGTTAATTACGTCGCAAATATAATTCCGGGTAATAAACTTGACCTGCAAAAAGACGATGAGCGTGTTCGAATAATCAAAAAACTCCAACACATTGACAAAGAAGGTCGCCCGTTATACGCCTATTTCCTGGCTCAAGAGGAAGCTGCGGGGTCAGACACGCAAAACTGGTCAAAAAGTGATTTACTCACCGCAACGCTAAACCGCGAACGAGCTAAACGCTGGAGTGCGCAATTCGACGGAAAGCCTCCCGATAGTGGAAGCAAGTCGTTGGCAATGCGCATTGCTTTGCTTGCTACCATGACAGGTGAGTTCAATTGCCTGGAAGCAGAGACAAAATACGCTCATCCTTACGCCGATAATCAAGTTAGATTGGAGGCTATGGTGTTAGCCGGTAACCCCATCGGGCCAGATGATTTCAATGGCCCGCCGGAAACTATTACCGCGATGCAACCCGACTTGCTTGGTGAATGGTTCGTGATTTCTTGTTTAAAAAAGGGGCGAATCTCTGTGCAAGAGACGTCAGATACGGCCTGGCATATCAACGACGAAGCGATGAGCGGCTTTTTACAGAGACTCAGTCAGGACTTTTGGGGTGAGCCAGAAATCAACGACTTGCTTGATTGCATCGACTTCGAAAAGATTGAGCCAGAAACACTTACAGTTATTGCCAACGTCTTGCTGGTACACTTTCACCAAAATAAAAATAAAATACCCCAAAAGATTATTTTCGCGCTAGAAATGGAAGCCAATAACGGTAAGGTTCGTGCCATGTTTAACCTTGGCTGGTGCTACCAAAATGGCGTGGGTGTCGAGCAAAGCGCAGAACAGGCCGTCAAGTGGTACCAGAAAGCGGCCGACCTCAATAACACCGATGCCATGTTTAAACTCGGCGTGCGCTACCAAAATGGAGAGGGTGTCGAGCAAAGCGCTGAACGGGCCTTCGAGTGGTACCAGAAAGCGGCCG
>CAYFFE010000004.1:61148-63182 GCA_964342265.1 uncultured Cellvibrionaceae bacterium
AAGCGCTGAACGGGCCTTCGAGTGGTACCAGAAAGCGGCCGACCTCGATGACGCCCTTGCCATGGTTAACCTTGGCGCGTGCTACGAAAATGGCGTGGGTGTCGAGCAAAGCGCAAAACAGGCCGTCAAGTGGTACGAGAAAGCGGCCGACCTCAATTGCGCCCATGCGATGGTTAACCTTGGCGTGTGCTACGAAAATGGCGAGGGTGTCGAGCAAAGCGCTGAACGGGCCTTCGAGTGGTACCAGAAAGCGGCCGACCTCGATGACGCCGGTGCCATGGTTAACCTTGGCTGGTGCTACGAAAATGGCGAGTGTGTCGAGCAAAGCGCAGAACAGGCCGTCAAATGGTACCGGAAAGCAGCCGACCTCGATGACGCCGGTGCCATGTTTAACCTTGGCTGGTGCTACGAAAATGGCGTGGGTGTCGAGCAAAGCGCAGAACAGGCCGTCAAGTGCTACCAGAAAGCGGCCGACCTCAATAATACCGATGCCATGGTTAACCTTGGAGTGTGCTACGAAAATGGCGAGGGTGTCGAGCAAAGCGCAGAACAGGCCGTCAAATGGTACCGGAAAGCAGCCGACCTCGATGACGCCGATGCCATGCATATTCTTGGCGTGTGCTACGAAGATAGTATAGGTGTTGATCGTAGCTTAATGAAGTCCGTCGAGTGGTACTGGAAAGCAGCGCGTTTAGGACACGCTGACGCCAAAGAGCAATTGCGATTATTGGCTTTTGTTGTTACTTATTTTCTTAGCAATGACCAAATGCAAGTGACCGACCATGCAGATTGGACTCAAAAGCAGGTACAACATATCCAGACCAGCGAATGGTCTGACAAAGTGCTTCTTAATATAAACACTTGGAGACCAGCATCGAATGAAGAAACCTACCAAGTTTGTCAATCTTTACCAATAGCCTTAGAAATCTTCGGTGTGGTGAAAATACTAGACAATCACATCTGTCACCGTATTCGGGTGACACATTTAGATTTTTATCCTGATTGTCAATTGGTGGATATCGAGCTTATTAATACTGAAAACCAAAAATCGTTATTTTGTAGTGCGATCTATAAAAATGGTCGAATAGCACCGCTTCCAGTAACCAAAAACATTCTCAATATCGTCAATCAAAGCCTGCTAAATCTGCAAGACCGCAGTAATGCTGCTATAGATTACTTGAAATTTTACTGTGAATTTGTCAGAGGGGAGTACAGACCTTTCCATATTCTGACAGATTTAGCCGACATTAACTTTGCTGTAAAACATGGAAATTTAATATCGGAACCCGTAAAAGCCGCTTTCTTTTCTCCCGAGCTAGTAGAAGACTGCTTGGAAACAGGAGGGTATTTTCGAGTTAAAGCCTGTACCTTATATTCTAACGCTTTATTTAAAACGACGTTCAAGCTACACCAAAGCGGTCAAGTTCACATGGAGCATCGTGAGTTAATTTGTAGTGACTTGCCGATCTTACGGCGCAGCTACAAGGGAATATTCCGCACGGCATTGCACGATTAGAAAGCAGCAAGCAAACCAAAACGCTATTTAGCTTTTGAACTATAGCCACTTGATTTAATAGTGCTACACAACCTCAAGCCAGCAAAATGTAATACAAGAAGTTGAGTTGTGTAATACGTACATCAATAGAGCCGTCCGCACTGCGCGCGCAAGCTGTGCTTTGTATTACAAACCCACGCTACGCTTAGGGTTTTTGTAATACAAAGCGCTTGCCAAAGGGGCCCGCTGCGCGCCCCTGTTGGATTCCCCCGGCGTGTGGCGCTGAGCGCCAGAAACCGTATCGCCGTTTCACCACTCGAAAAGGGAGCCGTCGGTGCTCCCCTTTCATCCCCATCGACAAAGGGAGATTTGGCTCTCCCTTTGAACCCATCCAGCCGGACTTGGAGATATGACCTCTCCACCGGCACCGAACCATGCACAAACGCTTTGGCTCGTTTGATCACCAGTTAAGGGAGCCTTCGAGCTACCCCTAACAACCCCATGATGATTTCATCAAGACCAACCTCCCGCCGGTTGGA